>DASVLN010000616.1:0-6701 GCA_036384855.1 Burkholderiaceae bacterium
CCAGGCGCTGCGCGGCGGCGCGCTCGGACGCCGGGCGAGGGTCGTCCACGTCGACCGGCGTGGCCTTCACGCCCGCGGGCGGGTGCTCGCCGTAGTGCGTGGTGCCCTGCGCGTCGCGCCACTTGAAGATCGCCGCGCCCGCATGCGCGCCGGCCGTCGCGAGGACGGCGGCGAGACCCAGGCGGGCGAGGCGGGCAAGCGGGGAGGCGCTCATGAGACGTGCTCCGCCCTGCCGACTTCGGTGCGAGCCCGTTTCCGAGCGGCCGGGCAGCGGATCATGCGCGATTCTGCGCCCGCCGCCGGGGCGGGTCGAGAGGCCTTCAGCCCGCGATCGCGCCGTCGACCAGCGCCTGCGCTTCCGCGAGCAGCCGCTTCAGGTGCGCCTCGCCGACGAAGCTTTCGGCGTAGATCTTGTAGATCTCCTCGGTGCCGGAAGGCCGCGCCGCGAACCAGCCGTTGGCCGACCCGACGCGGATGCCGCCGATCGGGGCGCCGTTGCCGGGCGCGGTCGCGGTGACCTCGGTGATGGGCTCGCCCGCGATCTCCTTCGTCGTGATCGCATCCGGCTGCAGCGCGGCCAGGCGCTTCTTCTGCGCGGCATCGGCGGGCGCCTCGACGCGGTCGGACACCGGGCGTCCGAGCTCGCGCGTCATCTCGTCGTACAACGCTCCCGGGTCGCGGCCGGTGCGGGCCGTGATCTCGGCCGACAGCAGCGCCATCGTGATGCCGTCCTTGTCGGTCGTCCACGACGCGCCGTCGCGGCGCAGGAACGCCGCGCCCGCGCTCTCCTCGCCGCCGAAGCCGAGCGATCCGTCGGCGAGGCCGGCGGCGAACCACTTGAAGCCGACGGGCACCTCGACCATCCGCCGCCCGAGCCGCTGCGCGACGCGGTCGATCAGGCGCGAGGACACCGCCGTCTTGCCGATGGCCGCCTGCGCGCCCCACTGCGGGCGGTGGCGGAACAGGTAGTCGATCGCGACCGCGAGGTAGTTGTTCGGCAGCATGAGCCCGCTCGTCTTCGTGACGATGCCGTGGCGGTCGTGGTCGGTGTCGCACGCGAAGGCGACGTCGAAGCGCGTCTTCAGGTCGACCAGGCGCTGCATCGCATACGGCGAGGACGGGTCCATGCGGATCCGGCCGTCCCAGTCCAGCGTCATGAAGCCGAAGGTCGGATCGACGACGTCGCTGACGACGGTGAGGTCGAGCCCGTAGCGCTCGGCGATGCGACCCCAGTAGTGCACGCCCGCGCCGCCCAGCGGGTCGACGCCCAGGTGCAGCTTCGCGTCGCGGATCGCGTCGAGGTCGATGGCCGCGCCGAGGTCGGCGACATACCGGCCCAGGTAGTCGTGGCGCTGCGTGGTCGGGGCGGCCAGGGCGCGGGCGAGCGTCGTGCGCTTGACACCCTCGAGGTTGCGCTCGAGGTACCGGTTCGCCGCGTCCTGCACGCCCCTGGTGACGTCCTCGGCGGCCGGTCCGCCGTGCGGCGGGTTGTACTTGAAGCCGCCGTTGTCGGGCGGGTTGTGCGAGGGCGTGACGACGATGCCGTCGGCCAGGCCGCTCGTGCGCCCGCGGTTGTGGACGATGATCGCGTGCGAGATCGCCGGCGTGGGCACGGGTTCGTCGTCCCGCGACAGCATCGTCGTCACGCCGTTGGCGGCCAGCACCTCCAGCGCGCTCGCGAGCGCCGGCTGCGACAGCGCATGCGTGTCGATGCCGATGAACAGCGGGCCGTCGATGCCCTTGGCGGCGCGGTGGTCGCAGATCGCCTGCGTGATCGCGAGCACGTGGCGCTCGTTGAACGAGCCGTCGAACGCGTTGCCGCGGTGGCCCGAGGTGCCGAACGCGACGCGCTGCGAGGGCTCGACGGGGTCGGGCAGCGTCGTGTAGTACGCGCTGACCAGCTTCGGGATGTCGACGAGCGCGGAGCGCGGGGCCGGCTTGCCGGCGAGCGGGGAGAGCTGCTGGGCCATGTCGTGGTGCGTCGGTGTTGGCGTGCGGGGGCGATCTTCGCCGATTCAGGAAGGCGAGGCGGCGGTCGCGCAGGCAGCGACCGGCTCGGGCGCGATCCAGCCGCCGTCGGGCGCCACGAGCGCATCCGCCTGCGCCGGGCCCCAGCTGCCGGGTTGGTAGGCGACGACGGGCGGACGATCGGCGAGCACGGGGTCGACGACGGCCCACGCGGCCTCGACGGCGTCCGCGCGCGTGAACAGGGACGCGTCGCCCGCCATCGCGTCGCCGAGGAGCCGGTCGTAGGGCGCCTCCTCGCCGCGCAGCTCGTCGCAGGCGAGCAGTTCGCGCTGCTCGCCCGTGAAGGCCTTGCCGACGTGCTTGAAGCGCGCCGCCAGGGCGATCGACGGGTAGGGCTGCAACTGGAAGCGCAGCCAGTTCGGCCGCGCGCCGGGCGCGGACGCGTCCGCGAACAGCGCCCGCGCGGGCCGCTTGAACTGCACCACGACTTCGGCGGTCGTCTTCGGCAGCTTCTTGCCGGCGCGCAGGTAGAACGGCACGCCGCGCCAGCGCGGGGAGTCGATGCGCATGCGCAGCGCGACATACGTCTCGACGTCGGAGCCGGCCGCGACGTCGTCCTCGTCGCGATAGCCCGCGTACTGGCCGCGCACGAGATCGTCGGGGGCGAGCGGCACCATGGACTTGAACAGCGCCGCCTTGGCCGCCTGCAGGTCGGCGAAGGCGGTGGAGGCCGGCGGCTCCATCGCCAGCAGCGCGACGACCTGGAACAGGTGGTTCTCGACGACGTCGCGCAGCGCGCCCACGCTCTCGTAGAACCGGCCGCGCGTGCCGACGCCGAACTCCTCGGCCATCGTCACCTGCACGCTCGCGATGTGCTCGGCGCACCAGAGCGGATCGAGGATCGCGTTGGCGAAGCGGAAGTACAGGAGGTTCATGATCGCCTCCTTGCCGAGGTAGTGGTCGATGCGGAAGATCGCCTCCTCGGGAAACACCTTGCGCGCCGCGGCGTCGAGCCTGCGCGCCGACGCGAGGTCGCGGCCGAAGGGCTTCTCGACGATCAGCCGGGCGTCCTTCGCGAGCCCGGTGCGGCCGAGCGCCGCGATCACCACCTCGAACATCTCGGGCGGCACCGCGAGGTAGTGCGCCGGCCGGCGCGCGCCCTCGAGTGCCTGCTTCAGGCGCTCGAAGGTCGCGGCGTCCTCGTAGTGGCCGCCGACGTAGCGCACGGCGCCGGTGAGCCGCTCGAACGCGGCCGGGTCGTCGATGCCGCCCTCCTCCTCAAGGCTCTGGCGGATGCGTTCGCGTGCCTCGTCGGCGCTCAGCGACGAGCCCGAGACGCCGACGATGCGCGGCACGAGCTCGCCGCGCCGCGCCATCGCGTACAGCGCGGGGAAGATCTTCTTGCGCGCGAGGTCGCCGGTGAAGCCGAAGAGGACGAGGGCGTCGGAGCGTGCGGCGTCGGACATCGGGACGGGCTAGCCTTTCTTCTCCGCATGGCCGCCGAACTCGGCGCGCATCGCGGACAGGATCTGGTTGGCGAAGGTCGCCTCCCCGCGCGAGGAGAAGCGGTCGTAGACGGCGGCGCTGAGCACGTGCGCGGGCACGCCTTCGTCGATGCCGGCCTGCAGCGTCCAGCGGCCCTCGCCGGAGTCCGAGACGCGGCCGGCGAAGTTCTTCAGCTCCGGATCGGCGACCAGCGCCTTGGCGGTCAGGTCCAGCAGCCACGAGCCGACGACGCTGCCGCGGCGCCAGACCTCCGCGATCTGCGGGATGTCGAACTCGTACTGGTAGAACTCGGGCTCGCGCAGCGGCGTGGTCTCGGCATCGTGCGCCTGCGGGCGCTTGCCGATGTCCGCGTGGCGCAGGATGTTGAAGCCCTCGGCGAAGGCGGCCATCATCCCGTACTCGATGCCGTTGTGGACCATCATCACGAAGTGGCCGGCGCCGTTCGGGCCGCAGTGCAGGAAGCCGCGCTCCGCGTCCGAGAGGTCGCCGGTGCGGCCCGGCGTGCGGGCCTGCGTGCCGACGCCCGGGGCGAGCGCCTCGAAGATCGGCGCGAGGCGCGCGAAGACCGCGTCCTCGGCGCCCACCATCAGGCAGTAGCCGCGATCCTGGCCGGCGATGCCGCCGCTGGTGCCGCAATCGACGTAGTGCAGGCCGCGGGCGGCGAGCTCCTTCGCGCGGCGGATGTCGTCGCGGTAGTAGGAGTTGCCGCCGTCGATGACCACGTCGTCCTTCTCGAGCAGCGGCACGAGCTGCGCCAGCACGCCGTCGACGATGCCCGCGGGCACCATCAGCCAGACCGCGCGCGGGCGCTCCATCTTCTGCACGAGCTCCTGCAGCGAGGCCGCGCCGGTCGCGCCGTCGGCGACCATCCTGGCGACGGCGTCGGCGTTGGGGTCCTGCACCACGCACGCGTGTCCCTTGGCCATCAGGCGACGCGCCATCGCCGCGCCCATGCGGCCCAATCCGATCATTCCCAGTTGCACGGTGGTCTTTCGAAGTCGAAGCGAAGCGCGCATCATCGCGCAGGGCCGCCGGGGACGTCGACCGAAGGGCCGGCGCCCGCGTCGCGGCGGTGGCAATCCACATTCCCGTCGGACGCCGCCGGCGTGCGGCGGTCGATCGACGCGGGTGCGCGGATTGCCGCTCGCGCACCCCGTTTCCCGTCGTCCGGAAAGGCGCGCCATGACCCTGCAAGCCCTCATCGACACCGCGACCGCGCTGCTCGCCGACCACAAGGGCCTGCTGGCGATGGACGAGAGCGTGCCCACCTGCGACAAGCGCTTCGCGGCGCTGGGCATCCCGCAGACCGCGGCGACGCGGCGCGCATACCGCGACCTCATCGTGACGGCGCCCGGCCTGGCCGAGTCCATCGGCGGCGCGATCCTCCACGACGAGACGATCCGCGGCGCGACGCTGGACGGCCGCCCGTTCGTGCAGGCGCTGCGCGACGCCGGCATCGTCCCGGGCATCAAGGTCGACGCAGGCACGAAGCCGCTCGCGCTGCATCCGGGCGAGACCGTGACCGAAGGCCTGGACGGCCTGCGCGAGCGCCTGGCCGAGTACGTCTCGCTCGGCGCGCGCTTCGCGAAGTGGCGCGCGGTCGTCGCGATCGGCGAGGGCAGGCCCACGCATGGCGCGATCGCCGCCAACGCGCATGCGCTCGCACGCTACGCCGCGCTGTGCCAGGAGGCGGGCCTCGTCCCCATCGTCGAGCCCGAGGTGCTGATGGACGACGACCACACGCTCGCGCGCGGCGCCGAGGTCACCGAGCGCACGCTGCAGGTCGTCTTCGAGGCCCTGCAGGGCCAGGGCGTGAAGCCCGAGGGCATGCTGCTCAAGCCCAACATGGTCGTGGCGGGCCTGAAGTGCGCCGCGCAGCCGGGCGCCGACGAGGTCGCCGACGCCACCGTCGCCGTGCTCAGGCGCGCGGTGCCGGCCGCGGTGGCGGGGATCGCCTTCCTCTCCGGCGGACAGTCGCCGCAGGACGCGACCGCGCGGCTGAACGCGATGAACCGGCGCTACGCCGGCGGCGGGCTGCCGTGGCCGGTCGCGTTCTCGTACGCGCGGGCGATCCAGGATCCGGCGATGAAAGCCTGGGCGGGCGACGACGCCAACGTCACCGAGGCGCAGCGCCGGCTCGTCGAGCGCGCGCGCCTCAACCGCGCCGCGCGGCGGGGCGAGTACCAGCCGTCGATGGAGCCCGGCGGCGGCTGAAGCGCGGGCCGGTCAGGAAGCCACGTGCGGCGGCGCGTCGCCGCCCAGGAGGTCCTGCGCGACCTCGTCGCCGAAGCGGTGCCGCACGCCGCGCTCGAAGCGGTCGGGATCCTGCGGCTTGACGAACAGCGACGTGACCTCGGGATGCGCCGCGCGGATGCGGCACTCGATGTCGGCGACCATCGCCTCGATCTCGGGCGCGCGCAGGGCGTCGTCGAACTCGAAGCTGATCGCGGCCATGATCTGGTCGGGCGCCATCTGGATCGTGAGCGCGCCGTTGGCCCGCGAGCGCCCGCAGGCCGCGTTGGCGATCTCCAGCAGCGAGCGCGTCAGCGCCGCGTCCGCGCGTTCGCCGATCAGCAGGCTCTTGCTCTCGCGCGCGAGCAGCGTCGATACCCCCACCAGGACCAGCCCGATCAGCACCGAGGCCACGCCGTCGGCCCAGGCGAGGCCCGCGCGCGCGGCGAGCTCGGTGCCGATCGCGGCGAGCGCGATGCCCACGAGCGCCGCGGTGTCCTCCATCAGCACCATGAACAGCGGCGGATCCTTGCTCCGGCGCAGCGCCTCGTACCAGCCGAGGCCGCCTTTCTCGCGCCGGAACTGGCGCCACGACACGACCCACGACCCGCCCTCGAACAGGAACGACAGCGCGAGCACGAGCTCGTTGATGCGCGGGCTCTCGATGTCGGCGGGCTGCAGCACGTGGCGGATGCCCTGCACGATGGACACGCCCGCCCCGAGCGCGAACACGAGCAGGGCGACGACGAAGCTCCAGAAGTACAGCTCGCGGCCATAGCCGGCCGGATGGTCGGGGTCGGCGCGCTTCTTCGCCCGGCGCATGCCGTACAGCAACAGCAGCTCGTTGCCGGTGTCGACGAAGGAGTGCACCGCCTCGCTCAGCATCGCCGCGCTGCCGGTGAAGGCCGCGGCACCGGCCTTGGTCGCGGCCACGAGCACGTTGCCCGCGAGCGCCGCCCACACGGCGCTGCGCGCGGGCGTGTCCGCGGGCCGCG
>DASVLN010000617.1:0-3354 GCA_036384855.1 Burkholderiaceae bacterium
GCCGATGCGCGAGACGCGCGGCGCCGCCGTGGCGCTGGCCCAGCTCGACCCGCGCGCCGGCGCGCTCGCCTTCGCCGGCGCCGGCAACATCGCCGGGCGCATGATCTCGGGTGTAGACGACCGTTCGCTGATGTCGCAACATGGCACCCTGGGCCTGCAGATCCGGCGCCTGCAGGACGTCGGCTACGCCTGGCCCGAGCACGCCATCGTCGTGCTGCATTCGGACGGACTGACCACGCGCTGGCGCCTCGACGACGCGCCCGGCCTGCTGCAGTGCGATCCGGCGGTGATCGCCGGCTGGCTGCTGCGCGACCATGTGCGCGGCCACGACGACGCGACGGTGGTCGTGCTGAAGCGGGAGTGACCATGGACGAACCGGACCGCGTCGCCGCGCTGCAGGCGGAGCTCGACGAGCAGCGCGCCCTGTTCGCGGCGCTGCAGGACGAGCTCGAGGAGACCAACCGCGGCGTCGTCGCCCTGTACTCCGAGCTCGACACCCAGGCCCAGCAGCTCCAGCGCGCCACCGAGCTGAAGAGCCGCTTCCTCGCCTACATGAGCCACGAGTTCCGCACGCCGATCTCGGCCATCCGCAGCCTCGCGCGCTTGCTGCTGGACGAGGTCGACGGGCCGCTCAACCACGAGCAGGCGCGCCAGGTGCGATTCATCGACACGACGGTGGGCGAGTTCTCCGAGATGGTCGACGACCTGCTGGATCTCGCCAAGGTCGAGGCAGGGCGGGTCGACATCTCGCCCGCGTGGTTCGAGATGGTGGACCTGTTCTCGACGCTGCGCGGCATGTTCCGCCCGGTGCTGACCAACCCGGAGGTCTCGCTCGTCTTCGAGGAGCCGCAGCAGGCGTCGCGCCTGTACACGGACGACAAGAAGCTCGGGCAGATCCTGCGCAACTTCATCTCCAACGCGCTGAAGTTCACCGCGCGCGGCGAGGTGCGGATCTCCGCGGTCGAGAACGCGGACGGCACGATCACCTTCGCCGTCGCCGACACCGGCATCGGCATCGACCCGCAGTTCCATCCGGCGATCTTCCAGGACTTCGCGCAGATCGACTCGCCGGTGCAGAAGCGCCTGCGCGGCACGGGGCTCGGGCTGTCCCTCAGCAAGCGGCTCGCGCAGCTGCTGGGCGGCAGCGTCGGCCTCGAGAGCGCGCTCGGGCGCGGATCGACCTTCTCCGTGACCATCCCCCTGCGCCTGGCCGAGCCGCCGGCCGACGCAGGGCCGGGAGCCCGTCCATGACCGAGCAGACGCCCGAGTTCCGTCCGATCGACCGCTCGCAGCACGAGCTGCTGGTCGTCGACGACAACCCCGCCAGCCGCTACGCCACGGTGCGCCAGCTGCGCGCCGCGGGCTTTCGCACCCGCGAAGCGGCCACCGGCGCCGAGGGCCTCGCGCTCGCCGACGACGGCATCTCGGCGATCGTGCTGGACATCCACCTGCCCGACATCGACGGCCTCGAGCTGTGCGCTCGGCTGCGTTCGCGTCCCTCCAACTCGCGCATGCCGGTCCTGCACCTGACGGCCGCCTACGTGACCGACGACGACAAGGTGCGCGGGCTGGACAACGGCGCCGACGCCTACCTGACGCGGCCCGTGGAGCCGGCCGTCCTCGTGGCGACGGTGCAGGCGCTCGTGCGCACGCGCGTGGCCGAGGAGGCGATGCGCCGCAGCGAGCAGAAGTTCCGCGCCATCTACGCGCAGTCGCTTTCCGGCATCGCGCTGCTGGACGATGCCGGGGTGCTGATCGACGCCAATCCGGCGATGGAGTCGCTGCTCGGGCGTCCGCACGCGGACCTGGTGAGCCATGCGCTCGTCGAGTTCGCGCCGGAGGCATGGGTGCAGGCGACGGCGGAGTTCGTCGCCCACCAGGGCGCGCCGGTGACGGGCCGCGAGCTGCCGATGCGCCGCCCCGACGGCTCGCTCGCCTACCTCGAGTGGACGCTGTCGCCCCACATCGAGCCGGGCGTGACGATGGCCACGGCGACCGACGTCGAGGATCGCGTGCGCCTCGCGCACCAGCGCCAGCAGCTGCTGGACCGCGAGCGCATCGCGCGCGGCGAGGCGGAGCAGGTCAACCGCATGAAGGACGACTTCATCGCCGTGCTGTCGCACGAGCTGCGCACGCCGCTGAACGCGATCATGGGCTGGACGCACGTGCTGCAGCAGCGCGGCGGCACGCCGGAGGCGCTCAAGGGCCTGGCCGCGATCGAGCGCAACGGCCGCGTGCAGGCGCGCATCATCTCCGACCTGCTGGACATGTCGCGCCTGAACCTGGGCAAGCTGCCGCTGAACTTCGCGACGCTCGACCCCGCCGAGGAGCTGCAGGCCGCGGTCGCCGCGCTGCGTCCGGCGACGGACAGCAGCGGCGTGTCGATCGACCTCGACCTGCAGCCGTCGTACCGGCCGATCCGCGCGGATTCGCAACGCCTGCAGCAGGTGGTCTGGAACCTCCTGAGCAACGCGGTGAAGTTCTCCCCGCAGGGCGGCCGGGTCGCGGTCGCGATGTCGCAGGAGCATGCCGGCCTGCGCATCCGCGTGAGCGACAGCGGCCAGGGCATCGCGCCCGAGTTCCTGCCCTTCGTGTTCGACCGTTTCGCCCAGAGCGACGCGGCGAGCAACCGCCAGCGCGGCGGCCTCGGCCTCGGGCTGTCGATCGTCAAGCAACTCGTGGAGGCGCATGGCGGGACGGTGTCGGCGTCGAGCGCGGGGGTCGGGCGCGGCGCCACGTTCGAGGTCTTCCTGCCCGCGGCCCAGGAGCCGCGCGACGAGCCCGAGTGGGCGGAGACCGGCCGCGGCGGGCTCGATCCGCTGCACAAGGAGGCGCTGCTGGACGGCGTGCGCCTCCTGGTGGTCGACGACGACGCCGAGGCGGGCGCGATGCTGCAGCTGATCCTCGGCGACCACGGTGCGCAGGTGCGCGTCGCGCGCGACGTGGAGACGGCGCTGCGGATGGCCGACATGGAGGCGCCCGACCTGGTCGTGAGCGACATCGGCATGCCCGGGCGCGACGGCTACGACCTGGTGCGCGAGCTGCGCCGGCGCGAGGCGCTCGTGCCCGGTCGCACCGCCCGCCTGCCCGCGATCGCGTTGACGTCGTTCACGCGCGACCAGGATCGCCAGCAGGCGCTGGCCGCGGGATTCGACCTCCACAGCCCCAAGCCGGTGCGGCCCCTGGCGCTGGTGCAGCAGATCCGCCAGTTGCTCGACCGGCGTCGGTGAGAATCCGCGGATGCGCGCCGCGGCCCGGGCCCCTCGGCCGGCGCGCCCTCGCATGATCGACGACCGTCCCTCCGCCGACGACCGCACCGAGCGCGCCCGCGCCTTGCTGGGCGCGTTCCGGCGC
>DASVLN010000618.1:0-2717 GCA_036384855.1 Burkholderiaceae bacterium
GTTCAGAGCGGTGCGCGTCGCCACGGCGACCTGGCGGGCGGCGGCGGCGAAGTCCTCGCCCGCGCCCGCGTACAGGATCGCGCGCGAGGAGCTGACGATGATCGGGCCGTCCTCGCGCCAGCCGGCGCGCACGGTGGCCTCGATGTCGCCGCCCTGCGCGCCGATGCCCGGGATCAGCAGCGGCAGCGTCGGTGCGAGCTGGCGCACGCGCGCGAGCTCCGCCGGGAAGGTCGCGCCGACGACCAGCCCCAGCTGCCCGCCCTTGTTCCATTCGCCGGCGGCCAGGCGGGCGAGGTGCTCGTAGAGGTGGTCGCCCGAGCTCAGCACCTGCGCCTGCAGGTCGGAGCCGCCGGGGTTGGACGTGCGGCACAGCAGGATCAGGCCCTTGCCGTCGTGGCGCATGTAGGGCTCGAGCGAGTCGTAGCCCATGAAAGGCGACAGCGTCACCGCGTCGGCCTGGTAGCGGACGAAGGCCTCGCGGGCGTACTGCTCGGCGGTCGCGCCGATGTCGCCGCGCTTGGCGTCCAGGATCACCGGCACGCCGGGCGCGGTGCGGCGGATGTAGGCCATCAGCTGCTCGAGCTGGTCCTCGGCGCGCTGGGCGGCGAAGTAGGCGATCTGCGGCTTGTAGGCCGACACCACGTCCTTGGTCGCGTCGACGATGCGGGCGCAGAACTCGAACACCTTGCCCGCGTCGCCCTTCCAGGCGCCTGGGAACTTCGCCGGCTCGGGGTCGAGGCCCACGCACAGGCACGAGTCGTTGCGGGCGGCGGCGGCGCGCAGGGTGTCGGTGAATCGCATGGCGGGAGGGTTCCTTCGTCGGGGTCGTCTGGGCGGGGGCGGATGCGAAAACGCGGCCGGAGGGGCCGCGTCGTCGTCAGGACTTGACGTCCCTCGCGAGCTGGGCCGCGGCGCCCACGTAGCTGGCCGGCGTCATCGCCAGCAGCCGCGCCTTCTCGCCCTCGGGCAGGTCCAGCGCCGCGATGAAGCCCTGGATCAGCTCGCGCGTCATCGGCTGGCCGCGCGTGAACTTCTTGAGCTGGTCGTACGGGTCGGGCAGCCCGTGGCGGCGCATCACGGTCTGGATCGGCTCGGCGAGCACCTCCCACGCGCCGTCGAGGTCGGCGGCCAGCGCGGCCTCGTTGAGCTCGAGCTTGTCCAGGCCGCGCGTCAGGCTGTCGTAGGCGAGGATCGAGTAGCCCAGCGCCACGCCCACGTTGCGCAGCACGGTGGAATCGGTGAGGTCGCGCTGCCAGCGGCTGATCGGCAGCTTCTGCGACATGTGCGTGAGCATCGCGTTGGCCATGCCGAGGTTGCCCTCCGCGTTCTCGAAGTCGATCGGGTTGACCTTGTGCGGCATGGTCGACGAGCCGACCTCGCCCGGCTTCGTCCTCTGCTTGAAGTAGCCGAGGCTGATGTAGCCCCAGACGTCGCGCGCCCAGTCGACGAGGATGGTGTTGACGCGCACGTTGGCGTCGAACAGCTCGGCCATGTAGTCGTGCGGCTCGATCTGGATCGTGTACGGGTTGAACTTCAGGCCCAGGCGCTCCTCGACGACCTTCTTCGAGAACGCCTCCCAGTCGGTTTCGGGATAGGCCGCCAGGTGCGCGTTGTAGTTGCCGACGGCGCCGTTCATCTTCGCGAGCAGCACCACCTCGGCGACGCGCGCGCGGGCGTGCGCGAGGCGCGCGACGACGTTGGCGATCTCCTTGCCGACGGTCGTCGGGCTGGCGGTCTGGCCGTGCGTGCGCGAGAGCATGGGCACCGCCGCGAAGCGTTGCGCCATCGCCTGCAGGCGCGTGAGGATGCCGTCGAGCGCCGGCAGCAGCACCTGCTCGCGCGCGGCCTTGAGCATCAGCGCGTGGCTGGTGTTGTTGATGTCCTCGCTGGTGCAGGCGAAGTGGATGAACTCGCACTTCTCCTTCAGCTCGGGCACGTGGGCGATGCGCTGGCGCAGCCAGTACTCGACCGCCTTCACGTCGTGGTTGGTCTCCTTCTCGATGTCCTTGATCGCCTGCGCGTCGGCCTCGGAGAAGCGCACCACCAGCGAGCGCAGCAGGCCCTTGGCGGACTCGGGCAGCGGCGGGAACTCGGCGAAGCCGGCATCCGCCAGCGCGATGAACCACTCGACCTCGACCTGCACGCGGCGATGCATCAGGCCGTATTCGGACAGCAGCGGGCGCAGCGCGGCCAGCTTGGGGGCGTAGCGGCCGTCGAGCGGCGACAGGGCGGTGAGGGCGGAATGGGCCATGAGGACTTTCGGCAAAGGTGCGCCCGCGGACGGCGGGCGCGGCGCGGGGCGGCGACGCGTGGGTGCGTCGCGACCCGGGAGCACGGGCGGGTGGCGAGGGCCGCGGCGCAGGGCGGGCGCCGGCGCCGCGCCCCGCAAAACCAAGGGATTTTACGCATCCGCGGCCGGTCCAGGTAGCCGGGCAGGGAGGGTTCGGAACAAGCCTTCCGGCCCGCGGCGGACAAATTCCGCGTCCCGGAGCGCAAGCTCACGGGCCGCCGGCCGCGCCAGGGCCAATAATCGCGCGTCCGCCGCGCACCGCGGCATGTCAACGAGGACGACCCGCACCGCACGGGTCGCGACAGGGAGATTCCATGCTTCGAGGCCTCCGGCGTCTGAACGACGCGCTCGGCGCCGTCCTGCGCGCGCTCGCCCACGGCCTGGCCGTCCTCGGCCGGCTGCTGGCGCCGGTCGGGCGCGCCGTGCT
>DASVLN010000619.1:0-9514 GCA_036384855.1 Burkholderiaceae bacterium
ACCCGGTACGCCGCCCGTCTCGCCGGCGAGCCGCCCGGCCGCGGCGGACGCGGAGTCCCTGCAGTACTTCCGCCGCACCTGGTCGCGCCTGGCCGCCGAGCAGCACCTCGCGCAATCGCGCTCCAGCCTGCCCGGCAACGCGGGGCCGCTGCACTCGCACACGCTGGTGCACCGCTCGCTGGCGCTGATGCGCGAGCTCTCGCCCGGCTACTTCGAGCACTTCATGGCGCATGTCGACGCCCTGGCGTGGCTGGAGGCGGCGGACGAATAGCCGCCATCGCGGGCGGCCAGCGGTCGTCCGCGCCGGCGGCCGGAGTCGTTGCCCGTTCCCGCGCATTTGGCCGGCGTCATGCGTCGTCCGTCTCCGCCAGGCGTTCGAGCCCGTCGCGATCCAGCCGCATGTGCCAGCGCTGCGCCACGCGGCCGGCGCCCAACGCACCATAGAACGCCTGCGCCGCCGCGTTGCCGGCCTCGACCGTCCAGTCGATGCGCACGCAGCCCAGCGCTTCGGCGTGCCGCGCGACCCAGCGCATCAAGGCCGCGCCGACGCCACGGCCGCGCGCGTCGCGCCGCAGGTAGAGCTCCTTCAGGAACAACTACCGCGAACGCTCCGCCGAGCAGTCGACCAGCGAGTGCCACGACAGCACCGCCGCGAAGCCGAGCGCGCGACCGTCGTCGGCGACCGCCAGCGCGAAGCGCAGCGGGGAGTCCGGCATCATCAGGCGCTCGACGAGGTGCGAGCGCACCGCTTCGCGCGACGGTGCCGCCTCGCCTTGGTAGTGCGCGCCGAGGTCGTGCAGCAGGTCGGCGAAGCGGTCCACCGCCTCGGGGCGGCCGGTGTCGGAAGGGGCGAGGCAATCGATGCGCATGGCCGCGATGATCGTCGATGCGCGCGACGCTCGCGCGGGCGCCGCGCCACTGGCCCGCCGGCACGCAGCCGCCGCCTCGCCGCGAAGCCGGGCCGCCGCTGTAGTCGATGCCCGATCGCCGCGACGAGAAATCCCGACACCAGGGGACGGTCGAGCTGTCGATACACACCGTAACGACCTTCGCCCGAGCCACCATGTCCAACGCCGTCCCCCGTTCGCTGCCTCGCCTGCTGCGCTTCCTCGTCCCGCAGACCCTGGCCAGCCGCGCCTCGCTGGCGATCTCGGCGGTGTTCCTCGTCGGCGTCGCGGCGATGGCGGTGGTCTCGCTGTCGACCTTCGAGAGCCAGCTCGCCGCCGTGCTGCGCGGCGAGCAGGACCTGGTGGTCGGCCGCATCGCCGAGGACGTCGACCAGCGCATCGAGCTGCTGCAGGAGGCGTTGCGCGACAGCGCGGCCCACATCACCGAGGCCGATCTCGCCGACTACGCCAGCGCCCGCGCGGCGCTCGAGCGCAACGACGGCCTCGCGGCGGTGTTCGACCGCTCGGTCTTCCTGTTCTCGGCCCGGGGCGCGCTGGTGGCCGAGCGCCCATACCGCACCGATCGCCTCGGCCAGGACGCGACCTGGCGTCCCTACATCCGCCGCACGATGGACACCGGGCAGCCGCAGATCTCCGAGCCGTTCAAGACCAACATGGGCGACGGCAACTTCGTGATGGTGCTGACGTGGCCCGTGCGCGGGCACGACGGCCGCCTGATCGGCATGATCACCGGCAGCCTGGGTCTCACGCGGCCCGACCTGCTGGGCAGCGTCGCGAAGACGCGCTTCGGCCGCACCGGCTACCTCTCGATCACGACCGCGGACGGCCGCCTGCTGATCGATCCGGAGCCGAGCCGGCTGTCGAGCGCGCTGTACGCGCCCGGCGCCAACGAGCCCTTCGAGCGCGCGCTCAAGGGCTTCGAGGGCACCGCGTCGACCGTCGACGAGAACGGCCGCCCGTCCTTCGTCACCTACCGCCGCGTGAAGAGCGCGGGTTGGCTGGTCGCCGCCGTCTATCCGCGCGACGAGGCCTACGAGTACACCGTGCGCTTCGTGCGCAACTTCCTGCTCGCGCTCGCCGCCGCGGCGCTGGCGGTGCTGTGGGCGATCTGGACGCTCACGCGCTACCTCACGCGGCCGCTCGATGCGCTCAGCCGCCACATCGCCGACTACACGGCCACCGAGGGACGCATCGAGCCGCTGGCCGGCGTCGAGGGCAGCGGCGAGGTGCGCGTGCTGACGACGGCGTTCAACGCGCTGACGCGGCGCCTGAACGAGCGCGAGGAATCCATGGTCAGCGCGCTGCGCCAGTACCAGGTCATCACCGAGAGCTCGACCGACCTCATCACGCGCCACGTGCGCAACGGCACGATCGCGTTCGCCTCGCCGGCCAGCCGGCGCGTGCTGGGCGTCGAGGAGGCCGCGCTGCGCGGCCGCCATGTCGGCGATCTCGCGCATCCCGAGGACCTGCAGCGCCTGCTGGCCGCCTTCGACGCCGCCTGGACGAGCGACGGCGCGACGGTGGTGGCCTGGCGCGCCCGCACGCCGGCGGACGAGCACGTCTGGCTCGAGAGCGCGCTGCGCCCGCTGCCGGGCAGCGGCAAGGGCGGCGAGATCCTCTGCCTGTCGCGCAACATCGACGAGCGCAAGCGCCTGGAGGAGAAGCTGCATCGCGAGGCGCGCCTGGACCGCCTGACGCAGCTGCCCAACCGCCTGCTGCTCGACGAGCGCCTGCCCGCCGCGATGTCGCGCTGCCATCGGGAGGGCTCGCTGCTGGCCGTGCTGCTGATCGATCTCGACCGCTTCAAGGACATCAACGACACGCTCGGCCACCGCCGCGGCGACGACCTGCTCGCGGCCGTCGCGGCGCGCTTCGCGTCGGTCGCGCGCACCGGCGAGACGGTCGCGCGCTGGGGCGGCGACGAGTTCGTGGTGGTGCTGCCGGGGCTGTCGCATCCGGACGTCGCGCGCCTGGTCGCCGAACGCTTTCTCAAGGCGCTCAAGGAGCCGTTCGAGTTCGGCGGCCAGGCGCTGCAGGTCTCGGCGTCGATCGGCATCGCCGTCACGGGCGACGACTCGGTGGCCACCGAGACGCTGCTGGCCAACGCCGATGTCGCGATGTATCGCGCCAAGCGCCGTGGCGGCAACGCCTCGGTCACGTGGGCTTCCGAGATGAGCGAGGGCGCGCAGGATCGCCTGTCGATGGAGGGTGCGCTGTTCCACGCCGTCGAGCGCGACGAGCTGCGCCTGCACTACCAGCCGCTGGTGTCCGCGCGCAACGGCCGCATCGTCGGCGTCGAGGCGCTGCTGCGCTGGGAGCATCCCGAGTTCGGCCTCGTGTCGCCGGGCGTCTTCATCCCGATCGCCGAGCGCATCGGCGTCATCGCCGACATGGGCGACTGGGCGCTGCGCACCGCCTGCGACCAGATGGCCGCATGGCATCGCGAGGGCCTCGAGGGGCTGGGCCTGTCGGTCAACATCTCCGGCCGCCAGTTCGCGGGAGAGACGCTGGTGCCCACGGTGCGCGACGCGCTCGCGGCCTCCGGCCTGCCGGCCAGCTGCCTCGAGCTGGAGCTCACCGAGACGCTGCTGATGGAAGACACCCGCCACAGCCAGGAGACCATCGCCGCGCTCAAGGCCCTGGGCGTCACGATCGCGCTCGACGACTTCGGCGTGGGCTACTCGTCGCTCAGCTATCTCAAGCAGTTCACGCTGGACACGCTCAAGGTCGACCGCGCGTTCACGAGCGAGATGCTCACGAGCGCCGAATCCGAGGCCATCGTGCGCGCGACCTTCGACATCGCGCGCGCGCTGCGGCTGCGCACGGTGGCCGAAGGCGTCGAGACCCGCCCGCAGGCGGCCTTCCTCGCCGAGCTGGGCTGCGACGTGCTGCAGGGCTTCTACTTCGCCAAGCCGATGCCGTCCGAGCAGCTCCTGGCCTTCGCCAAGGCGGCGCCGATCCACCTGATCTCGCGCCCCTCGGTCGCGCCGGCCGCGGTGGCCTGAGCGTTCAGAGCCCCTGGCGCAGCGCCGCTTCGACGAGGCCGGCCTGCTCGGCCAGGTGCACCGAGCGCCGGCAGCCCGCGCTGGCCGCCGACGCCGCGCGCGCGACGCAGCGCAGGCGAATACCCATGCCGGGTACGGCGATCGCTTCCTCCAGCGGCTCGCGCAGCGCTGCCCACGCGCCGTGGTTGCGCGCCTCTTCCTGCACCCAGACCACCTCGCGCAGCCGCGGGCAGGCGGCGAGGCGGGTGTGGATCTCGTCGGCCGGCAGCGGGTAGAGCTGTTCCAGCCGCAGCAGCGCGACGCGCGGGGCGGGGCGCTTCGCGAGCTCGGCGGCCAGGTTCGCGGCGATCTTGCCGCTCGCGAGCACGACGCGCTCGACCGCCGGCGCCTGCGCCGCGCCGATCTCGCCCAGCACCGTGCGGAAGCCGCCGTCCTCGAACTCGCGCCAGGCGGAGAAGGTCGTCTCGTCGCCGTAGAGCTGGCCCTTGGGCGTGAAGGCGACCAGCGGCTTGCGCGCGCCGTCGGTCATCTGGCGGCGCAGCAGGTGGAACATCTGCGCCGACGTGCTGGGCATGCACACGACGAGGTTGCGCTCGGCGCACAGGGCGAGGAAGCGACCGACGTAGGCGCTCGTGTGCTCCGGGCCGCCGCCCTCGTGGCCATGCGGCAGCAGCATCGCCAGGCCGCTGCGCCAGCCCCACTTGGCCTCGCCCGAGGCGATGAACTGGTCGATGATCACCTGTGCGTTGTTGACGAAGTCGCCGAACTGCGCCTCCCACGCGACGAGCGTGTCGCCCGCCATCACCGAGTAGCCGTACTCGAAGCCGAGCACCGCCTCCTCCGACAGCGGCGTGTCGAACACGGAGAACACGCCCTGGCCCTCGCCGATGCCGCGCAGCGGCACGTGCAGGCGCTCGCCGTCGGCCGGCGCGTCCTGGTCGTGCCAGATGCACTGGCGATGGAAGAAGCTGCCGCGACCGATGTCCAGCCCGGTGAGCCGCACATGGTGGCCGGCCGCGAGCAGCGACGCGTAGGCGAGCGTCTCCGCGAGGCACCAGTCGACGCGGCGGTCGATGCTGCCCGCCGCATCCTGCCAGCGCCGCACCAGCGCGTGGAGGTCGTCGTGCAGGCGCATGCCTTCGGGCCGCGCGCACAGCGCCCGGACGTGCGCCCGCAGCTGCGCGAACGGCACGCCCAGGCTTTCGCGCGTCGACGCCGGCCCGCCGCGGCCGGGCGCGGGGGCCGGCGCGGCGTCGATGTCGGCGATCGGCAGCGACTGGCGCTCGAGCACTCGGCGCTCGAGCGCGTCGACGTCCGTGCCCGCGACCACGCCGTCCTCCAGCAGCCGCTCGCGATAGCGCTGCACGACGCTGCCGCGCGCGCGCACGCCGCGTTGCATCGCGGGCTGCGTCACGCGCGGGTCGTCGTGGCCGTTGTGGCCGTGGCGGCGGTAGCCCACCAGGTCGACGACGATGTCGGCGTGGAAGCGCTGGCGGAACTCCAGCGCGATGCGGGCCGCCTGCACCACGCGCTCGGGCTCGTCGCCGTTCACGTGCAGCACGGGCACGTCGTAGGCGCGCGCGATGTCCGAGCTGCTGAGGGTCGAGCGTGCGTCGAGCAGGTTGGAGACCGTCGAGCCGATCTGGTTGTTCAGGATGACGTGCACCGTGCCGCCGACGTTGTAGCCGCGCGTGCCGGCGATGTTGAGCGCCTCGGCGACGATGCCCTGGCCGCTGAACGACGCGTCGCCATGCACGACGAGCGGCACCACGCGCTTGCGCGGCTGCGCGCCCGACTGTTCCTGCAGCGCGCGCGCCATGCCGGCGATCACGGGCACCACGCTCTCGAGGTGAGACGGGTTGTGCGCGAGCGTCACGTCCACCGCGCCGGCCGCGGTGCGCACGCGCCGCGTGAGACCCAGGTGCTCCTTGATGTCCCAGGCCGCCAGGTGCGGCGCCGGGGACTCCGTGTACAGCGAGCGCAGGTCGTCGGCGTCCAGGCCCATCACGTTGGCGAGCACGTTGACGCGGCCTCGGTGCGGCATGCCCATGACGACGCGGCTCGCCTGCGCGGCGGCGGCGGCCTCGATCGTCGCGCGCAGGAAGACGACATAGGACTCGCAGCCCTCGAGGCTGAAGCGCTTGGCCTGCGGCCAGGCCGCGGCGATCGCGTGCTCCAGGCGCTCCGCCGCGAACAACTGGCCGTAGATCGCGAGCCGGGCATCGGCATCGGGGCGCGGCTCGAGCGCGGCCGCCTCGACGCGGGCGTACAGCCATTCGAGCTGCGCGTGGCTGCGCACGTGGATGGCGTCCAGCGCGAGCCCGCCGCAATAGCTGCGGCGCAGGCGTTGCTCGAGGCCGCGCAGGTCCTCGGCGGCGCCGGGCGCGGCGTGGCGGAAGCCGCGCGGCATCGCCGGCTCGTCGTCGGCGCGCGTCGGCGCGAGCGGATTGATCGCCGCCTGCAGGTAGCCGTGCTCCCGATAGCTCGCGACCAGCCGCGCGGCCTCCGCCTGATCCACGGGCCTCGCCTCGCGCGCGGCCTCGACCTGATCCACCAGCGGGATCTCCCGCACCATCTTCACGTTCGCCTTGATCGACATGTCGCCTTTTGCCTGCACATGCAGATGGCGCCACGTCGATCCACCACCCGCCTAATCGAATTCCCGGGAGCCGTGGCCGGGAGATGGGCGGATTTTCGTGACGTAGTTGCGGATCGCCTGTCGGGACATCTCGACGTCGGCGCGGGGAACTTCTCGACGCGTCGGACGCGCGCGCGTCAGCCGAACGTGAAGACCCAGGCGCGCGCGGCGGCGCGGTCGAAGCGGATCTCGAAGGTGTGGTCGCCCACCGCGTCGCGCTCGCGCACGAGCTGGTACAGGCGCTCGCCCGCGATCTCGCCGCGGCCCTGTCCGTCGACGTCGACGCCATGGTCCCCGCCCGGCGGGTGGCCGTCGATCGTCACCCGGAAGCCGACCGGCCTGCCGTCGGCGGTGCCCAGCACCAGGTGCAGGTCGCGCGCATGGAAGCGCATCGCGATCGTGCCGTCGGGCGCGGTGGACTCCACGAATTCGGGCCGCTGCATCCAGCCTCCGCCCAGCGTCCAGGCGTTCAGCCTCGGCGGCCGCGCATCGTGGCGTTGCGCGCGATCGGGCTGCAGGTCGGGCGGCGCGGCCTCGTCGGCGTGGGCATACCCCAGGTACGTTTCGCCCGAACGCAGGTGCGCGACGTCGGGCGCCTGGCCGATGCCGCGTGCGTCGACGGCGGCGGCCGCGGGCAGGGCCACCGCATCGGCGCGTGCCTCCTCCAGCAGCTCGCGGATGACGCGCTCGGATTCGGCGTAGCCGCCCTCGCCGAGCCGGTGGTGGCGCACGCGCCCCTGCGCGTCGATGAAGTACAGCGCCGGCCAGGCCTGGTTGCGGAACGAGCGCCAGATGGCGAAGTCGTCGTCGATCGCGACGGGCCAGTCGGCCTGCAGCTCCTTCAGCGCGCGCTGGACGCGCCGCGGGTCGTGCTCGAACTCGAACTCCGGCGCATGCACGTCGACCACCACGAGGCCCTGGCTTGCGTAGGTGCGCGACCACGCGCGCACATACGGCAGCGTGCGCAGGCAGTTGATGCAGGAGTAGGTCCAGAAGTCCACCAGCACGACCTTGCCGCGCAGCGACCGAAGCGTCAGCGGCGGGGAGTCCAGCCAGCCGGTGGCGCCGGCGAAGCTGGGGTGCAGCGGTTCGACCGGCAGCGGCGCGTCGACGCCCGCGGACGAACGCGCCGTCGAGATGCCCCAGGCCGTACCCGCGGCCAGGATGATCGCGAGCAGCAGCCGACGGGCGAGCGATGCCATGCGCGGCTCCTTCGCGTCAGCGCGCGTGCGCCACGGCGTCGAGGATGGCGGCCGCGACCTTCGCGGGCTGCACCTCCTGCGGTACGTGGCTGGTCGGCAGCTCGGTGACGCGCGCGCCGATGCGCCTGGCCATGTCGCGCTGCAGCTCGGGCGGGATCATGTGGTCGCGCGTCGATATCACGAACCAGCTCGGATGCGTCCTCCAGGCCGCGACGTCCACCGGCTCGTCGAAGGCCCTGGCGGCGATCGGGCCCTGGGTCGCGGCCATCACCGCGGCGCGGGCGGGCGGGACGTCGAACGCGAAGTGCGTGCGCATGCCGTCGTCGCTGATGCGCAGGAAGCCGGACGCGTCTGCGCTCAGCGCGGCCAGGCCCGGCGGCGCCGGATAGCCCTTGCCCAGCTCGCCCGAGTTCTGGCCGACGTCCGGCGCGAACGCGCTCACGTAGACCAGCGCGGCCACCTTGTCGCTCGCACCCGCCTCGGTGATGACGGTGCCGCCCCAGGAGTGCCCGACCAGCACCACCTTGCCTGGCGCGGCGTCGATGGCGCGCTTCGTGGCGGCGACGTCGTCGGCGAGCGATGTCAGCGGGTTCTGCACCGCGGTGACGCGCACGCCGCGCGCCTGCAACAGCGGGATGACGCGCGCCCAGTCGGAGCCGTCGGCGAAGGCGCCGTGGACAAGGACGACCGAGGGCGGGGCGTCCGTACGGGGGGCCGTATCGGCGGCGAAGGCGTCGAGGGCGAGGCCGGCGGCGAGGGCGGCGAGGGCGCGGGCGAAGCGGGACATGGATTGTTCCTTGGCGAGGGAGGGGGCGGAAGGGCGGCGCCGTCAGGCGCGCGCGAGGTCGAGGACGGCCTGCGCGAAGGCCTCGGGCGCTTCCTGCGGCAGGTTGTGGCCGATGCCGCCGGTGACGAGGCGGTGCTCGTAGCGGCCGGTGAAGCGGGTGCGATAGTCCTCGGGCATCGGATGCGGCGCGCCGTTCGCGTCGCCCTCCATCGTGATGGTCGGCACCGCGATCGCAGGCGCCGCGGCGAGCGTGCGCTCGGCGGCGTCGTAGCGCGCCTCGCCGGGCGCGAGGCCCAGGCGCCAGCGGTAGTTGTGGATCACGATGGCGACGTGGTCGGGGTTGTCGAACGATGCCGCGGTGCGCTGGTACATGGCCTCGTCGAAGCGCCAGGTCGGCGACGCCGTCTTCCAGATGAGGCGGTTGAAGTCGACGCGGTTGCGCTCGTAGCCGACGCGGCCGCGCTCGGTCGCGAAGTAGAACTGGTACCACCACGCGAGCTCGGCGGCCGGCGGCAGCGGGGCCGCGTTGGCGTGCGGGCTGCCGATCAGGTACCCGCTCACCGAGACGAGCGCCACGCAGCGCTGCGGCCACAGCGCGGCGACGATGTCGGCCGTGCGCGCGCCCCAGTCGAAGCCGGCGACGATCGCGCGGTCGATCCGCAGCGCGTCCATCAGCGCGACGACGTCGAAGGCGAGTGCCGCCTGCTGGCCGTTGCGCACCGCGTCGGCCGCGCGGAACACGGTCGATCCATACCCCCGGAGGTAGGGAACGATCACGCGGTGGCCCGCCTGCGCCAGGCGCGGCGCGACTTCGGCGAAGCTCTGGATGTCGTAGGGCCAGCCGTGCAGCAGGATCACCGGCGTGCCGCCCGCCGGCCCGAGCTCGGCGTAGCCGATCGAGAGCGGGCCGGCATCGACCTGGCGCAGCGGCGGAAAGCCCGCGGGGGCGGCTGCCGCGGCGCGCGCGAGCGGCG
>DASVLN010000620.1:0-2740 GCA_036384855.1 Burkholderiaceae bacterium
CGCCGCGCGACGTGCTCGTCGACCGCATGCGCGGGCGCTCGTCGCTCTGGTACCGCGTGCGGGTCAACCTGGCGCGCGTGCCGGAGCCGCTGCGTCCGCTGGCGGCGCCGGCGCGCGACCGCTCTCAGGCGCCGAAGACCCGCGCGAGCTCGTAGGGCGTGGTGACCTCCAGCTGGTCGTAGCGGCAGTCGCGGGGCGGCTTGTCGGGCCGCCAGCGCAGGAAGGTCGTCGCGTGGCGGAAGCGCGCGCCCTGCAGGTGGTCGTAGCGCACCTCGCAGACGCGCTCGGGGCGCAGCGGCTCCCAGCTCAGGTCCTTGCCCCGGCTCCAGCGGCTGGTCGCGCCGGGGCCGGATCCCTCGTCGAGCGCCGCCGCCCACGGATGCGTCGCGCGCGCGTCCTCGCGCAGCGGCGCCAGCTCGGCGAGGAGCGCGCGCCGCATCGCCAGGGTGAACGAGGACGTGACGCCCACGTGCCGCAGCGCGCCCGCGTCGTCGTACAGGCCCAGCAGCAGCGAGCCGACGGCGTCGTCGCGATCCTTGTACCAGCGGAACCCGGCGACGACGCAGTCGGCGCTGCGCACGTGCTTGATCTTGAGCATCGCGCGCTTGCCCGGCTGGTAGGCGGCCGACTCGATCTTCGCGACGACGCCGTCCAGGCCGGCGCCCTCGAACTCGGCGAGCCAGCGCTGCGCCTGCGCGCGGTCGGTGGTGGCGGGCGTCAGATGCAGCGGAGGCTGCGCCCCGGTCAGCAGGCCCTCGAGCAGCACGCGCCGCTCGGCCTGCGCGAGCGCCATCGTCGACTGGCCGTCCACCGCCAGCAGGTCGAACGCGACGAAGCGCGCGGGCGTCTCGCGCGACAGGCGCTCGACGCGCGAGCGCGCCGGGTGCAGGCGCTGCTGCAGGGCGTCGAAGTCCAGGCCGCGCGGCGTCGCGACGACGATCTCGCCGTCCAGCACGCAGCCCTCGGGCAGCGCGTCGAGCAGGGCGCGCTCGAGCTCGGGGAAGTAGCGGTTCAGCGGCTTCAGGTCGCGGCTCTGCAGCAGGAGGCCCTGCGCGGTGCGGAACGCGATCGCGCGGAAGCCGTCCCACTTCGGCTCGAACTGGAAGCCCGGCGCGTCGGGCAGGGCGTCGGCGATCTTCGCGAGCATCGGCTCGACGGGCGGCACGGGGGGCGCGGTGGACGGCATGGTGGCCGAGCGGCAGGAAGCGTGCGAGCCACGGCCGGCGAGGAACGGGCCTTGCCGCGCCAGGCCTTGGAGGTGATCCCATGACCGATCCGCAACGACCCCGCGACCGCGACGGCCCGCGCCGCGCCGCGCCCCTGCAACCCGACAAGCCCGGCAGCGGCAACCGCCGGGAGAGCCCCGGCGAGCAGCCCGGGGCCTCGACCGACGAACATCTCGACCGCGACGCGACCAGGCGCGCCAGCGAACAGGAGCACGCCGCCGTCGACAACACGCGCGAGGGCTATCGCTAGCCGCGGCGAAATGAATCCGGCACGCCCGCCGGGCGGCGCCGGGCCGCCCGCCGTGGCACTCACAGGAGGTCGCCGTCGACGCCCATGTAGCGCTCGAACTCGGCCACGAAGCGGCCGGTCAGCCGGCCATGGAAGGCGGCGCCGCCGGCGCGGCACAACGCGGGGAACCAGGTCGTCTCCTCCTCGTGCAGGTGCCAGGCGAGCTCGCCGCGCAGGCGCTCGAGCTTGTCGGCGAAATCCGGCCCGCGCACGTCCATCGTCTCGAGTGCGGCCAGCTCGATCTTCGTGCCGCTGTCGTCCGCATAGGCGGTGACGGCGTGGACGCGCAGCCCGTCCTGCGCCATCGCCGGGTAGAGCACGGTCTCCTCGGCGAGGAAATGCCCCGTCAACAGCGTGCGCAGCCAGCGCAGCGCATGGCGGCGGCCGGGCGCGTCCGCCGCGAGCCTCACGTTGTCCAGGGCGTCCTCGATCGCGACGTGGTGGCGGATCACCTCGTCGAGCCACGGATGGTCGTCGGCCAGCAGGCGGGCGATGTGGCGGGTGCGCGTGCGCTCCTCGTCCGAGGGCCCGGGCGTCGTCGACGCCATCAGCTTGTCCAGCAAAGTCATGTGCACCTCCTGCAGTGAAAACGACCGCATCGCGCGGCCCGGGGCGTCGCCGGCATGCGGGCCGGGCCGGGGCGCAAGCGTCGTGCCGCGACCTCGACGGGCCGCGGGCGCGTTGCGGACGACGCGCGGCTTCAAATCGGCTGAAGCCGCGGCACGAGGCGCCATCCGCCGACGAAGCGGCCTGCCGCGCCCGCGCGGCGGGCCTGGCTTCGAAGCCGCTGAAGCTGCAAATCGCGCTGCGCCGGCAATCCGTTCGCGGCGAGATGCCCGACGCCGTGCGTGCGGCGCAGCCTGCGCGTCGGGGTATGCGCGTTGCTTCACCCAGGCCGTGAGCGGCCTCCGCTCGTCATCCACGCAACCAAGGAGCATTCCATGACCAGCAAGCAGCAAGGCAATCAGGGCAACCAAGGGCATCAGGGCGGCCAGGGCGGCCAGGGCGGCCAGCACGGTGCGAGCGGCGACCAGCACCGCGGCCGGCAGTCCGAGCAGTCTTCCGACCGGGACGAGCAGCAGGGCGGTCGCGGCCAGGCCTCGCACGGCGGCGGACACCAGGCCTCGCAGGGCGGATCGCACGGCGGCCAGCACGGCTCGTCGGGCGGCCAGCACGGTTCGCATGAAGGCGGTTCGCGCCAGTCGCAGCAGGAGTCGTCCGGCGG
>DASVLN010000621.1:0-3962 GCA_036384855.1 Burkholderiaceae bacterium
CGCATGGCGGCGTCGTCGGCGGCGCGCTGGGCGGCGGGGTAGTCGCGCGGCGCGACGGGGTAGTCCTCGGCCAGCTTCACGAGCCGCGCCTGCGCGCGCTTGACGTCGGCCGGCAGCAGGTGGCCCTGGTGCAGCGCGGCCTCGATCGCCTTGACGGCGGCGGACTGCTCCTCGAGGCTGCCCTGCGCGAGCGGCATGTCCGCGCCCGCCTGCAGCGCCATGACGGCGCCGAGCGCGTGCCCGTACTTCTCGTGGATCGCCTTCATGAACAGGGCGTCGGTGAGGACGACGCCGTCGTAGCCGATCGCCTCGCGCAGCAGGCCGGTGAGGATGGGCCGCGACAGCGTGGCCGGATGGTCGGGATCGATCTGCGGGTAGACGATGTGCGCCGTCATCACGGCCGGGGCCGCGGGCGTCGCGCCGCTCGCGTGGGCGAGCGCGCGGAACGGGCGCAGCTCGAGGCGCTCGAGCTCCTCGAGCGACTTGTCGACGGTCGGCAGCGCGTGGTGCGAGTCGACGTGCGTGTCGCCGTGGCCGGGGAAGTGCTTGACGCAGCAGGCCACGCCTTCGCGCAGCGAGCCGCGCATCCACGCCGCGGCGAGGCGGGCGACGGCGTCCGGGTCCTCGCCGAAGCTGCGTTCCGCGATCACCGGGTTGGCCGGGTTGTTGTTCACGTCCAGGACGGGCGCGAAGTTCCAGTTGATGCCCAGGCTGCGCAGCCCGCGCGCGACCGCCGCGCCGACCTCCTCGGCCAGGGCCTCGTCGCCGACGGCGCCCAGCGCCATCGCGGCCGGCGCCTGCGGCAGGAAGGTCGCGCGCACGACGGAGCCGCCCTCCTGGTCGATGCCGATCAGCGCGTGCGGGCCCATCGCCTCGCGCAGGTCGGCGGTGAGCCGGCGCACCTCGGCTTCGGTGCCGAGGTTGCGGCGGAACAGGCACACCGCGCGCACGCGATGGCGGCGCAGGAAATCCGCGGTGGCCGCGTCGAGCGCGGTGCCGGGGATGTCGACCATCACCAGATGGCCGGGATGGAACGTGTCGGGGGCCGCGCTCATGTCGTGTGATCGATGTGTGTCGACAGGGGGTGTTCAGGCGGCGTGCCGCATGCAGGCCGCACGCCTGCGAGCGCAGCGCGCGGGAATCGTCATGTCAATGCGTCAACGTGACCTTGTTGAGGTGGCGCGGCTTGTCGGGATCGAGGCCCCGCGCGCGCGCGAGCGCCTCGACGGCCAGGTAGTAGCTCTGGATCGCGGAGATCGGGTCGAGGTCCTCGTGGCCGGCGACGACCAGCGGCAGCTCCGCGCCCGGCGTGCCCACCGGCGCCGCGACGAGCACGCGCGCGCCGCGCCGGCGCATCTCCTCGGCGAGCGCGAGCAGGCCGGCCTGGGCCGGGCCGCGCGGCGCGAACACGAGCAGGGGGTATCCCTCCTCGATCAGCGCCATCGGACCGTGCTTGACCTCGGCACCCGAGAAGGCCTCGGCCTGGATGCCGCAGACCTCCTTGAACTTCAGCGCCGCCTCCATCGCGATCGCCAGGCTCGTGCCGCGGCCGATGACGAACAGCTTGTCCGCGTCGACCAGCGCGTCGACCAGCGGCTGCCAGTCGGCGTAGGCGGCGCGTTCGAGCACCTCGGGCAGCGTCTCCAGCGCCGCGAGCAGCGCCTGGTCGTCCTGCCAGTTGGCGACGATGCGCGCTCCGGCGACGAGCTGGGCGATGTAGCTCTTGGTCGCGGCGACGCTGGTCTCGGCGCCGGCGTGCAGCGGCAGCACCCACTGCGCGGCCTCGGCCAGCGGCGAGCCGGCGTCGTTGACGACCGCGACCGTGCGCGCGCCGCCGTCGCGGAAGAAGCGCGTCGGCGCGATCAGGTCGGGGCTCTGGCCCGACTGCGAGAAGCCCCAGGACACGAGCCCGTCGCACTGCAGGCGCGACTGGTACAGCGTGACGAGCGACATCGGCAGCGAGGTGACCAGCCGCCCGAGCCGCGCCATCACGAGATAGGCCATGTAGTGCGCCGCGTGGTCGGAGCTGCCGCGCGCGACGGTGAGGGCCGACCGCGGGGGATCTGCACGGAGTTGCTCGCCGAGCGAGGTGTAGGCGGCCTGGTCCGCCGCCATCAGACGGGCGACCGCGGCCGGAGCCTCGCGCGCCTCGTCAAACATCCGTGAGCTCAATCTGGTCTCCTTCGACGATCACTTGGTTCAATTGCAGCTCGCCATCCAGCACGACGAGGTCGGCGCGCGCGCCCACCAGCAGCCGGCCGCGGTCGGCGAGCCCGAGGAAGTCGGCGGCATGCGTCGAGACGCGCATCGAGGCGTCCTCGACGCTCAGGCCCATGCCGACGAGGTTGCGCAGCGCCTGGTCCATCGTCAGCGTGCTGCCGGCCAGCGTGCCGTCGGCCAGGCGGACCCCGCCCAGGCACTTGGTCACGCGATGGCTGCCGAGGTTGTAATCGCCGTCGGGCATGCCGGCCGCGGCGGTGGAGTCGGTCACGCAGTACAGGCAGGGGATCGCGCGCAGCGCCGCGCGGATCGCGCCCGGGTGCACGTGCAGCAGGTCGGGGATGATCTCGGCGTAGCGCGCATGCGCGAGCGCCGCGCCGGCGATGCCGGGGTCGCGGTGCTTGAACTTGCTCATCGCGTTGAACAGGTGCGTGAAGCCGGTCGCGCCGCGCTGCAGGGCGGCGACGCCGTCCTCGTAGGTGCCGGCGGTGTGGCCGATCTGCACGTGGAAGCCGGCCGCGCGCAGCGGCGCGATGAGGTCGAGGTTGCCGGGCAGTTCGGGCGCCATCGTGATCAGGCGGATCGGCGCGATCGCGTGCAGCGCCTTGATCTCGTCGACCGACGCGGGCCGCGCGAAGTCGGGCTGGGCGCCGAGCGCGCCGGGGTTGATGTACGGGCCCTCGAGGTGCACGCCCATCACGTCCGCCCCGCCGGCCTGGCGCGTGCGACAGGCCTCGGCGAGCGCGTGCATCGCGGCGGAGATGTCCGACATCGGCGCCGTCATCGTGGTCGCGAGCATCGACGTCGTGCCGTGTTTCGCGTGCAGGCGTGCGATCTCGAAGACGGCGCGGCCGCCTTCCATCGTGTCGTGGCCGCCGCCGCCATGCACGTGCAGGTCGATGAAGCCGGGCAGGATCAGCGGGTCGCCCGACAGCCGCGCCTCGCCCTCGCTGACCGGCTGGCCGTCGATGCTCGCGATGCGGCCGTCGGCGGCGATGTCCAGCGTGCCGCGCACGAAGCCCTGCGGCGTGAGGACGTGGCCCGAGAGCCGCTGGGCTTGGACGCTCATGCCACCGCTTCCTTCATCTGCTGGCGCACGAGCCGGTGCGCGCCGTCGACGGCGTCGCCCGAGGGCTCGACGATCCGCGCCCGCAGCGCGGCCGGCAGCCGGTCCGCCATCCGCTGTCCGATGCTGCCCAGCAGCACGATGGGCAATTGGAGTCCCGGGTCCAGCGCAAGCGCCATGTCTTCGATTTCCTGGCCGATGTCGCGCACGAGGGCCTGCGCCGCCGCGTCGGTGTCCGCGCACTCGAAGACGAGCGGGGCGAGCTGGGCATAGTCGTGCTGGCCGGCGCGCGAGCACCATTCCAGCAGCGTGTCGCGGCGGTCGCTGATGCGGCGCCAGATCGCCTGGGCGAGCGTGCCGGCCGGCGCGCGGCCGTCGAGCGCGCGGTGCGCGATCTGCATGGCGCGCAGGCCCAGCCACGCGCCGCTGCCTTCGTCGCCGACCGGGAAGCCCCAGCCGCTGACCGCCACGCGCCGTCCGTCGGCGTGCAGCGCCTCGCCGACCGCGCCGGTACCCACCGCGACGATGGAGCCGGGCCCCCCGGCGTGGGCGCCCATGAGGGCGGTGCGGGAGTCCGTCTCCAGCACGATCAGCGCGTACTCGGGCGCGGCGCGGAAGAACGCGGCGGCGAGATGCGGCGCGACCGCGCCCGCCAGGCCCAGCCCGAGCACGCACT
>DASVLN010000622.1:0-3504 GCA_036384855.1 Burkholderiaceae bacterium
CGGCCCGAGCGCCGACCAGGCCGGCGTGTCCCGCCCGTCGAGGATCACCTGCGGCGTATAGGCGAAGCGTGCGCCGCTCGTGCGCCGCGAGGCGTCCTGGCGCTGCGTGAACTGCGGCTGCGCGAAGCGGTCCTTCCAGCCGAGGCCGTCCCAGTAGTCGACGTGGAAGGCGAGCGCGATCACGTCGTCCCGACCCGCGAGCCGGGCCAGCCAGCGCTCGGCTGGCGGACACGAACTGCAGCCCTCCGACGTGTAGAGCTCGACCACGGCCGGCACGTGCGGGCCCGAGCGGGCGGTGCACGCGCGAGGTGCCGGAGGTCCATCCTGGGCCGCGCCGGCGGCCGTGGCGATCAGCGCAAGCACGGCAAATGCCGCGACGAGCCGGCTCGATAAGGGAGAAGGGTTCATGGCGTCAGGATGACGGTGATGACTCGCGTTGGTCGAACCCCGGGGCCGGAGCCTTACACATTGGTGCCGGCTCGAGCGTGCGTCGGCAGTCGCGCAGTCGAGCGCCCGCGGCGCCTGCTTCACGGGCGAGGTCCGTAGGGAATCCAGGTTTGCAGTCCGGCGCGCCGGGCAATGTCCCGGGCCGCGTCGATCGACGACGGGGGCGGCGGCAGAGGCGGCGTTCCCTCGCCGATCGTGCGGGCCAGCAGCTCCAGCATCGCGCCGTACCACAGGCGGCGGTCGGTCGCGAGGCGGACGCCGTGGCCCTCGAGGTCGAAGGAAAGCCACTCGACGTCGCGATGCAGGTCGAGGAGCGCGTCGCGCATGCGTTCGCCGTGAGAGATCGGCACGATGGCGTCGCGCTCGCCATGTACCAGCAGCACCGGCGACTGGATGCGATCGGCGTGGCGCAGCGGCGAGACGGCCGCCCACGTGGCCTTCATGCGGTCGCGCTCGCCGAAGACCAGTTTCCACCGCTCGCGTACCGGCCGCGAAAGGCTGCCCAGAGACTCCTCGGTTATCTCGCGCTCGAGGTCCGACGGCCCCGACACCGAGACGCCGCAGCGGTAGAGTTCCGGGGTGGATGCCAGTCCCCACAGCGCCGCATAACCGCCATAGCTGATGCCGACGATGCAGACACGCTTCGGATCCGCGATCTTCTGCGCGATCAGCCAGCGCACGCCGTCCGAGATGTCGTCCTGCATCGCGAGGCCCGCCTGGCCGTGGCCGGCGGCCTCGAACGCGGCGCCGAACCCGGTCGAGCCGCGGAATTGAGGCTGGAACACCGCGTAGCCGTGCGCCGCGAGCATCTGCACGTCCTCGTCCCATGTCCACTGGTCCCGTGCGATCGGGCCGCCGTGCACGAGTACCACCAGCGGCAGGGGCCCGGCCTGTTTGCCCGGCAGCGTGAGGTACGCCGGGATGGACAGGCCGTCCCTGGCCGGGTAATGGATCGCCTGCTTCGGCTGCATGCGGCCCGGGACGATGTCGTGACGCACGGACAGTACCCGCGTCAAGGTCATCGCCTTGAGGTCGAACACGTAAAGCTGCCCCGGGTCCACGTCCGATTCCGAGCGCACCAGCACGCGTTCCGCGCTCGTGTTGCTCAGCGTGTTGACGCGGCCAGGCAACTGCTCGTCGATCGCGGCCTGCATGCCTGCCAGCCAGGGGTCGAGCCACAGCATGCGTGGCTTCAGCCCCGCGGTGCGCAGGACGATCGAGTCCGGGTTCATGCCGTCGATGCCGATGGCGTCGATGTCGTCGTGCTCGTCGGCGGCCAGCTGGCGCACCAGCGCGTGCGTGCCGACGTCGTAGTCCCAGAGGGCCATGCGGTCGCCACCATGGCGCGTGAGCACCGCGAGGTGACCCTTGTCGGCAAGCACTGCCACCGGCAGCAGCACCTCGTCGTTCACGCGCCGCTCGTCCACCTTGCTCCAGGCTGCGGACGTGTCGGCGCGGTACCAGACGGTGACGCGGGTATTGTCGGACCACAGCGCCGAATCCGTCGTCTGCACGGCCAGCAGGTCGCCACGTCGGTCGGTGACCGCATAGGCGAGGCGCTGCCCCGGGATGTCGAACTCGTAGGGAACGTGTTCGAGCGTGCGCACGTCGACCCGCTCGATGTCGTGCATCGTGCTCGCGGTTGTCGATAGTGCCCACTCGGTCGGGTGGCCGGCCGCGTCGTGCAGGCTCGAGATGAAGACCGCGCCCGGCTCGAGCCGCCTGGTCTGCCCGTCCTTCAAGTCGACCACGTAGCCGCGGGCACCACCCTGATCCACGGTGTTGAAGCCCATCAGGTCGGGCGCGAACCAGCGCGCGCCCGACAAAGGCATTTCCGTGGCGGGCATCACGATCGTCGATTTGTGGCCGAGGGTATCGACGAGCACCGCCTCGCGTTGGGTGTCCAGCGCGACGATGGCCAGGATGTAGCGACCGTCCGGCGAGAGGCTCGCCTCGACGATCGCGCTGGCCTCCAGGAACTGCTCGACAAGTGGGTCGACCCGTAGCGCCGGCGGTGCGTGGTCTTCGGCCAGCACGGGCATCGTGCAGGCAGCGGCCACGGCGATCGCCAGGCCGCGCAGGATGGTGCGCATCACGTGGTCTCCCTGTGCGCGCCGGCGCCCACGCGGCCGGCGCGTCCTCTCGTCCCGACGCCGCCCGGCGCCGTGTTCCTCGCCCGGCATTATCGGCGCGTCTCCGTCGCCGTCAGCCCGCCGCCTCGATCACCATCTGCACCCGCTGCTGCCCCTGGAACTCGTCCAGGCTGAGGCGGTAGGCGATGCGCACGCGGTCGGCGACGGGCTCGGCGTGGCCGAACCAGATCGCGTCGCGCAGCGTGCCGCCGTGGCGCACGCGCAGCTTCAGGTGCTTCTCGCCGACCAGCCGCTGCTGCACGACGTCGACCTCGTCGCAGAAGGTCGGGGCCTCGAAGCCCTGGCCCCAGACCTGGGCGTCGAGTGCGGCCACCGTGACGGCGTTGAACCACTCGTGCGCGAGCGGGCCGTCGGTGGCCAGCACGCGCGCGAGCTGCGCCGGGCCGAGCCATTCCTCGGCGACCGCGGCGAACGCGCGGTCGAAGGTGGCGAAGTCCTCCCGCGCGAGCGTCGCGCCCGCGGCCATCGCATGGCCGCCGAACTTGCGCAGCAGGCCGGGGTGGCGCTTGCTGACGAGGTCGAGCGCGTCGCGCAGGTGGAATCCGGCGATCGAGCGGCCGGAGCCCTTGAGCAGGCCGTCGGCGCCGACGGCGAACACGAAGGTCGGCCGATGCAGGCGATCCTTCACGCGGCCGGCGACGATGCCCACGACCCCTTCGTGGAAGTCCTCGTGGAACAGCGCGAGCGCGGCCGGCGCCGCGCCGTCGGGCATCACGCGCTCGACGAGCGCCTCGGCCTGCTCGCGCATGCCGGCCTCGACGTCGCGGCGCTCGCGGTTGATGCGGTCGAGCTCCGCGGCCAGCGCGGCGGCGCGCGAGGCGTCGTCCGTGAGCAGGCACTCGATGCCCAGCGTCATGTCGGCCAGGCGGCCGGCGGCGTTCAGGCGCGGGCCGAGCGCGAAGCC
>DASVLN010000623.1:0-4402 GCA_036384855.1 Burkholderiaceae bacterium
GGTCGGCGCCCGGCCGGCCCTCGAGCGCCGCGAACGCGTTCGGATGCGAACCGCCGATCGCAGTGACCAGCACCGCACCGACGGCCAGCGCGCTGCACAGCACGAGCCAGGCGACCCCCGGCGTGCGCAGGCCGCCCGTCATGCAGGCGCTCCGTCGTCACGCGTCCGGGCATGCGTCGCCGTTCGCATGCCCGCGCGCGCGGGGCCGCCTGCGCGGGCGGGCGGGTTCGGAGTGGACGGCGAGGGCAGGGGCATGGGGCGGTCGCGATGCGGCGGAGCCGGCCGGTCGCCGACGCGCGGATTGTGCGTCCAGCTGGGCGGTGCGGCGCGCCTGTTACTTCTGGCCAGGCGTCGACACGGGGTTGCGCGCGGTCCGTCCGGCGCGTGTGGCCGTCGATACCCACGCGGGTACCGCGTGGACCCGGCGGCGGATGGGCGGCGGATGGGCGGCGGATGGGCGGTGGATGGGCGGTGGAGCGGGCGGTGGAGCGGGCGCGACATCGGCGGCGCGTCCGGCGGATCGCGCCATGCCACGCGCGCGGGCGACGCCGCCCTCGAGCGCGAGACGTCGTCCGCCGAGCGCGCCAGGAATCGGCGACGGGAGGTCGATGCGTCGGGGTCTGGACGGGAGGTTCGCGCGTCGTCGCCGGACGAGCTCCTGGCCACCCTCGATGCCATGGTGCGCACCGATCCCGCCCGGGATTCCGAGTTCGAGAGGGCTTGCCTCGGGCCTCGGTTCCTCAGGCGCCCGGCCCGAACACGGCGCGCCACAGCGCACGCCCGGCGGCGCGCTCGGGCGCGAGCGTGTCGGGCGGGAACAGCGTCGGCTGCTCGTCGAGGCGTGCGCGGTGCTGGGCGCGGCGCAGCTCGCGATAGGCGTCGGCGGCGGCGGTGCCGATGCCTTCGTCGAGCAGGCCGGCCTCCTCGGCGCGCTTGAGCAGGGCGATGTTGCCGACGTTGTCGCGAAGCGCGGCATGGGCGCCGCCGTGGGCGAGCACGAGGTACTGCACGGCGAACTCGATGTCCATCAGGCCGCCTTCGCAGTGCTTGGGATCGATGCGCTCGTCGCGCTGCGGGTGGGCGTCGCGCACCTTCTGTCGCATGGCGGCGATCTCGACACGCAGGGCGCCCGGATCGCGCGGCGCTTCGATGACGGCGTGGCGCGTGGCCTCGAAGCGCTCGCCGATGGCGGCGTCGCCGGCGCAGAAGCGGGCGCGCGTGATCGCCTGGTGCTCCCAGGTCCACGCGGTGTTGCTGCCGCGTCCGCGCTGGTAGCGCTCGAAAGACTCGATCGAGGTCACGAGCAGCCCCGAGTTGCCGTTGGGCCGCAGCGCGGTGTCGATGTCGAACAGCGCGCCCGCGGCCGTGCGCAGCGTCCACCACGTGATGAGCTTGCGCACGAAGGCGCCGTAGGCCTCCTGCGCGCGGTACGGATCGGCCTCGCCGGCGTCGTCGTAGAGGAAGACGAGGTCGAGGTCGCTGCCGTAGCCCAGCTCCTTGCCGCCCAGCTTGCCGTAGGCGATGACCGCGAAGCGCGGCTCCTCGCGATGGCGCTGGCGCAGGTGGTGCCAGGCCCAGCGCAGGCTGCGGTCGAGGATGGTGTCGGCGAGGCTGGAGAGCTCGTCGGCGACGGTCTCGACCGTGATGCGGCCCTCGACGTCGCGCACCAGGGTGCGGAAGACCTCGGCATGGTGGGCGCGGCGCAGCGTGTCGAGCAGCGCGCCTTCGTCGGCCTCTCCGGAGCGGTGCCAGGCCTCGTGGCGGCTCTCGAGCTCCGCGGTGAGCACGGCGGGGTCGAAGCGCTCGATCATCGTGCGCTCGTCGGCGAGCTCGTCGATGACGCCGGGATGCATCATCAGGTAGCGCATCGGCCAGCGCGCCAGCCCCAGCAGGCGCAGCAGGCGGCGTTGCACGCTCGGGCGCTCGACCAGCAGCGCGAGGTAGCTCTCGCGGCGCAGCAGCGGCTCGATCCAGTCGACGAAGCGCGTCGCCGCGTCGATGGAGCAGTTGCCCGAGCGGATCTCGTCGACCGCGCGCTGCACCAGCTTGGCGATGCGCAGCCGGCTCTCCTCGCGCAGCGCCTGCACGCGCGGGTTGTCGGCGAAGCGGCGGACGCGCTCGGCCAGCTCGGCGGGCAGACGATCCAGCCAGCTCTCCGAGTCCAGCTGCGCCGGCGGCGCGCCGCTGCACATCTTCCCGCGGCAGCCGCCCGCGCGCGGCGGCGGAGAGCGGCCGTCGTGCAGCAGGGTGTCGAACTCGATCGAGACGAACTCGCGGATCGCGCCGAGCCGGTCGAGCAGCTCGCAGGCGTCCTTGCCGCACGACAACCCGAGGCTCGCCGAGATCCAGCCGAGGTCGGTGTCGGCCGTCGGAAGCAGGTGGGTCTGCTGGTCGTCGAGGAATTGGATCCGGTGCTCGACGCGACGCAGGAAGACATAGGCTTCGTGCAGCTGCGTCGCCGTCTCCGGCTTCATCAGCCCCGCGGCCGTGAGCCTGGCGAGCGCCTTCAGCGTCGAGCGCGTGCGGATCTCCGGGAACTGGCCGCCGCGCACGACGAGCAGCAGCTGCACGATGAACTCGATCTCGCGGATGCCGCCGCGCGAGAGCTTCACGTCGTTGGCGCGCTCCGGGCGGCCGGCGGCGCGGCGCTGCGCCTCCTCGCGGATCTTGTGGTGCAGCTGGCGCAGGCCCTCGAAGACGCCGTAGTCGAGGTAGCGCCGATACACGAAGGGCGTGACGAGCGAGCGCAGCGCCAGCGCGCGCCCGCTCGTGACCGCCGCCCGCGGCGCGACGACGCGGCTCTTGAGCCACGCGAAGCGCTCCCACTCGCGGCCCTGGACGAGGAAATACTCCTCCAGCATCGCCAGGCTCACCACCGGCGGACCCGAGTTGCCGTTGGGCCGCAGCGCGAGGTCGACGCGGAAGACGAAGCCGTCCTCCGTCACGTCGCCGATCAGCGCGTACATGCGCCGGGCGACCTGGCCGAAGTACTCCTGCGCGCTCACGGGCCGCTCGCCGTCGGTCTGGGCCTCTTCCTCGTAGACGTAGACCAGGTCGATGTCCGAGGACACGTTGAGCTCGCGGGCGCCGAGCTTTCCCATGCCGACGATCCAGAACTCGACCGGCTCGCCGGCCTCGTTGCGCGGCACGCCCCAGCGCGGGTCGACCTCCGTGAGCGCCTGCGCGTGCGCGCGCTCGAGCGTGGCCTCGGCGAGGTGGGTCATCGCCGCGGTGACCTCGGCCTGGTCGGCGCCCTGCTCGATGTCGAGGACGGCCAGGCGCTCCAGCACGAGGTGGCGCGCGATGCGCAGCGCGCTCATCACGGGCGTGCCCTCGGACTCGAGGCCGGCGATGAGCGCGCTGATGGTCGCGTGGTCGGGCAGTCCTTGCGGCAGCCGGGCGAGGCGATCGCCGTAGCGCCGCCGCACCCGCTGCACGTAGCGGCTGTGCTCGGCCAGGGCCTTGCCGATCGACGGCGCCATGGGCCGCAGCAGGCGGTTGGGCGGCGGGACGTCGTTCATCGCCGCTCTTTACGCGAGGACAGGTTCATGAAAAGAGCGGTGGCCGCAGGGGGAACAATCGCCTCGTCCCGCCGGGCGTGGCGCCTGCCGTGCACACCTACACTGTGGTCTGGGGTGCCGCGACCCCGTGCCGAACTCTTCATGACATCGCAAGTGAGCGCATTCCTCGAACCAGTCGCCAGGCGGCTGCGCTTCATGCCGTGGAGACGCGGACTCCAGTTGGCCTGGGAGGCCGGCGTGATGCTCGGCCTCGCGCTGTCGTGCCTGGTCGTCCTTGCCTGGCTGACTCTGCAGTGGGGGATTCTGCCGCACATCGAGGATTGGCGCCCCGCGATCGAGCGGCACGCCTCCCGCGCGGTAGGGGTTCCCGTGCGCATCGGGCACATCGGCGTGCGCTCGTCGGGCTGGGTGCCGGCGTTCGAGCTGCGCGACGTCGTGCTGCGCGACGCCTCCGGCGCGGAGGCGCTGCGGCTGCCGCGCGTGTCGGTCGCGCTGTCGCCGCGCTCGCTGCTTGCGCTGGAGCCGCGGCTGGCGCAGCTCTACGTCGAGGGCGCCCGGCTGCTGGTGCGGCGCGATATGTCCGGCCACCTGCACGTCGGCGGGCTGGACCTCGCGGCCAGGCCGTCCGTCGCGAGCGCCGACGAGGACGCCACGCTCGACTGGCTCTTCAGCCAGCCCGAGCTCGTGCTGCGCCACGGCGCCGTGCGCTGGGTCGACGAGCAGCGGGCCGCGCCCGCGCTCGAGCTGTCGGATGTCGACATCGTGCTGCGCAACGGCCTGCGCTCGCACGACCTGCGCGTCGACGCCACGCCGCCGCCGGAGTGGGGCGACCGCGCGGGCCTGCGCCTGCGCGCGCGCCAGCCGCTGTTCGCGCGCGCCGG
>DASVLN010000624.1:0-1805 GCA_036384855.1 Burkholderiaceae bacterium
GCCGTCGACCGCGCCGCCGGCGAGCTCGCGGACGACGACGCGCCGGGCGAACCGCCCGCCGGCGAACCGGCCATGCCCGGGCACGTGGAATCCGAGGCGCGCCCGCCGTGCGCCGGGCGGGACGACGATGGCGCGGTCGACCTCGACGTCGACCTCGATGACGGTGCCGGCCGCGAGGTCGAGTCTCGCCTGGCCGGCGAGCTCGCGCACTGATGGACGCGACGTTCCAGCGCTTCGTCTCGGCGCTCGAGCGCGAGCTCGAACAGGAGCCGGGCATCGCGCGCACCGGGCGCGTGTTCGAGGTCGTCGGCACGATGATCAAGGCCAGCGGCCTCGAGGCGCGCGTGGGCGAGCTGTGCGAGCTGCGCCATCCGCGCGGCGCCGTGATCGGGCGCGCGGAGGTCGTCGGCTTCGCACGCAGCGGCGCCATCCTGTCGCCGTTCGGCTCCCTGAGCGGCGTGAGCGAGGGCACGCTGGTGGCCGGCACCGGCCGCCCGCTGTCGGTGCCCGTGGGCGACGCCCTGCTCGGGCGCGTGCTGAGCGGCCTGGGCGACCCGATCGACGGCGGCGGCCCGATCGCGTCCAACGAGTCCCGCCCGGCGCTGGCCGATCCGCCCGACCCGATGGGCCGCGGCATGATCGAGCGCCCGCTGCCCACCGGCGTCAAGGTGATCGACGCGCTGATGACGCTCGGCGAGGGCCAGCGCATGGGCATCTTCGCGCCCGCGGGTTGCGGCAAGAGCACGCTGATGGGCATGCTGGCGCGCGGCGCGCAATGCGACGTCAGCGTCATCGCGCTGATCGGCGAGCGGGGACGCGAGGTGCGCGAGTTCATCGAGCAGATCCTGGGCCCCGAGGGCATGGCGCGTTCGGTCGTGATCTGCGCGACGTCCGACCGCTCCAGCATCGAGCGCGCCAAGGCGGCCTACGTCGCGACCGCGGTGGCCGAATACTTCCGCGACCGCGGACAGCGCGTGCTGCTGATGATGGACTCGCTGACCCGCTTCGCGCGCGCGCTGCGCGAGATCGGCCTGGCGGCGGGGGAGCCTCCGGCGCGCCGGGGCTTCCCGCCCTCGGTCTTCGCCGAGCTGCCGCGCCTGCTCGAGCGCACCGGCATGGGGGCGACCGGCTCGATCACCGCGCTCTACACCGTGCTCGCCGAGGACGAGAGCGGCGGCGATCCGATCGCCGAGGAAGTGCGGGGCATCCTCGACGGCCACATGATCCTGTCGCGCAAGATCGCGGCGAAGAACCAGTACCCCGCCATCGACGTGCTGGGCAGCCTGTCGCGCGTGATGTCGCAGATCGTGCCGCGCGAGCATGCCGGCGCGGCCGGCAACCTGCGGATGCTGATGTCCAAGTACGACGAGATCGAGATGCTCATGCAGGTGGGCGAGTACCGCCCCGGCAACGACGCCGTGGCGGACATCGCCGCGGAGCGGATCGGCGAGATCCGCGAATTCCTCGGCCAGCGCACCGACGAGCTGATGGCCTACGAGGACATCCTCGGCCAGCTGGCCCAGGTGGTGCGCTGACATGTTCGCCCGCCCGGCCGCTCGGACGAGGCCTCGCGCTCCGGCCCGCACGACGGAGTCCGGATCGTGAGCACGCGCCTGAAGTCGCTGCGCACGCTCGTGATGGTCCGGGAGCGCCAGGCGCAGGCGCTCGAGCGCGAGCTCGCCGACGCGCGCACCCGCCACGAGCAGGCCTGCGGCCGCCTGCAGGACGCGACCGGGCACGAGCGGGCCTGCCTCGCCGGCGAGGCGCTGGCGGTGCAGGATCGACGCGCGCTCACGAGCGGCGCG
>DASVLN010000625.1:0-5475 GCA_036384855.1 Burkholderiaceae bacterium
GACCGCGGTCGAGCCCGGCTGCGCCGAGGTGTTGCGGCCCGGGGGATCGATCAGCAGCGTGTACGAACGCGTCAGCCGGCCGGTCGCCCACTGGAAGTCGACGATGACGTCGACGAAAGGCTCCTGCACGACCTTGTCGCTCTGCAGGACCAGCACGGGACGGCCATCGGCGCGGCGCGACAGCGTGATCGTCGCGCCCTGCAGCACGGGGTTGTATTCGACGCCCGAGGCCTTGAAGGCGTCGGGCGGCGCAAGGCTCACGTGCAGCGACGACGATTCTTCGGCGTTCAGGCTCGTGACCTCGATCTCGGCGCGCAACGCTTCGCCGAGCACGGATTGCACGTTCACGCGCCCCAGCCCCAGTGCCGAAGCACCGGTCGACAGGACGAGCATGGCCGCGGCGGCCATGACGTTCAGCGCGCGCCCTCTGGCGACCAACGAGCGATTCTTCAATTCGTCTCCCGAACGCAAATTGGCGATCCCGTGGGATCGCCCTGGATGACCGACCCAGACCGGGACATCGGAAAAAGACGCGCCCAGTAAAGGCCTGCGCGCATCAGGGAAAAGACCATAGCATCGCGGGGATACGAAGACAAGCTCAAGCAAAGAGTCAAGTCCCGGCCGCCCCGGCGGCTCCAGACACGAAAGCCAGCCCGAATATTCTCGCACTGCCGCGGCGGGTTTAGCCCGACGCAGGCGCGCATTTTGCCGCTTCGGGCACCCCCGCGAAGGGGAGAATTACCCCGAAATAATCGAAAACGCCACGTTGGAGGCGATTTCCGGCCCGGTAGAGCGGCAGGGAAGTAACAAGATATTTCGCCGGTGACCTGCCGTGCAGGGTTTGCGGCAGCGCACGGCGCCCGCCCTCCCGGACGAGCGCCGCGCGGCGACGGCGTGGTCGATTACTTCTCGAGCAGAATCCGCAGCATGCGGCGCAGCGGCTCCGCGGCGCCCCACAGCAATTGGTCGCCGATCGTGAATGCGCCGAGATACTCCGGGCCCATCGCGAGTTTGCGCAGGCGGCCCACCGGAATCGTCATCGTGCCCGTGACCGCCACCGGCGTCAGGTCCCGCAGCGTCGCCTCGCGAGTATTCGGCACGACCTTCACCCACTCGTTGTCGGCGGCGATCATCGCCTCGATGTCCGCGAGCGGCACGTCCTTCTTCAGCTTGAAGGTCAGCGCCTGGCTGTGGCAGCGCATCGCGCCGACGCGCACGCAGAAGCCGTCGACCGGCACCGCCGGCGTGCCGAAGCCCTCGCCCTGGCCGAGGATCTTGTTGGTCTCGGCCATGCCCTTCCATTCTTCCTTGGAAGTGCCGTTGCCCAGGTCCTTGTCGATCCAGGGAATCAGCGAGCCGCCGAGCGGCACGCCGAAGTTGGCCGTCTCCTGCGCGGAGAGCGAGCGCTGCTTCGCGATGACGCGGCGATCGATCTCCAGGATCGCGCTCTTCGGATCGTCGAGCAGCGCCTTGACCTCGGCGTTGAGGGTGCCGTACTGCGTCAGCAGCTCGCGCATGTGCTGCGCACCGCCGCCCGAGGCCGCCTGGTAGGTCTGGGTGCTCATCCACTCCACCAGGCCCGCCTTGTACAGCGCGCCCACGCCCATCAGCATGCAGCTGACGGTGCAGTTGCCGCCGATCCAGTCGCGCTGGCCTCTGGCGAGCGCGTTCTTGATGACGGGCATGTTGACCGGGTCGAGCACGATGACGGCGTCGTCCTTCATGCGCAGCGACGAGGCGGCGTCGATCCAGTGGCCGTTCCAGCCCGCGGCGCGCAGCTTGGGGAAGACCTCGTTCGTGTAGTCGCCGCCCTGGCAGGTGATCACGATGTCGCAGCGCTTGAGCGCCTCGACGTCGAACGCGTCCTGCAGCTTCGTCTCGTTCTTCGCCTGCGCCGGGGCCGCGCCGCCGGCCGCGCTGGTGGAGAAGAACAGCGGCTCGATCAGGTCGAAGTCGCGCTCCGCCTGCATCCGGTCCATGAGCACGGAGCCGACCATGCCCCGCCAGCCTACGAGTCCTACCAATGCCATTTCGTTTCGCCTTGTTGCGCGTCCTTCGCGCCTCTGGACTGTCACTCGTTGACGACCCTCGCGGGCCGCCGCCTGTCCTGCTTCCCGCCCCTCGACTCGCGTCGCCGGGGATCTGTCTTTCAGGGAAGCAGGGGCGAAACGAGGCGGAGCGTCAGCTCGTGGTTTTGGTAATCGTGGTGGTGCCGGTTGCCTGCGCGCGCAGGGCCGCGACGACGGCATCGCCCATCTCGCGCGTGCCCACCGTGCGCGTGCCCGCGGACGCGATGTCCCCGGTGCGCAGCCCGCTCGCCAGCACCGAGCCCACCGCCGACTCGATGCGGTCGGCGGCTTCCGGTTGGGCGAGGGTGTAGCGGAGCATCATGGCAGCAGACAGTATTGTAGCCAGAGGATTCGCGATCCCCTTGCCCGCGATGTCCGGCGCACTGCCGTGGCTGGGCTCGTACAGGCCCTTGTTGTTCGCGTCCAACGAGGCCGAGGGCAGCATGCCGATCGAGCCGGTCAGCATCGCCGCCTCGTCGGACAGGATGTCGCCGAACATGTTGCCGGTGACGACGACGTCGAACTTCCTGGGCGCTTTCACGAGCTGCATCGCGGCGTTGTCGACGTACATGTGGTCGAGCTCGACGTCCGGGTACTGCGCGTGCACCTCGGTCACGACGTCCTTCCAGAACTGGAAGGTCTCGAGCACGTTGGCCTTGTCGACGCTCGTCACGCGCTTGCCGCGCTTGCGGGCGGCCTGGAAGGCGACGTGCGCGATGCGCTCGATCTCCGGACGGCTGTAGCGCATCGTGTCGAAGGCCTCCTCGGCCCCCGGGAAGTGGCCGTCGACGGCCGTGCGCCGGCCGCGCGGCTGGCCGAAGTAGATGTCGCCGGTGAGCTCGCGGATGATCAGGATGTCCAGCCCGGCCACCAGCTCCGGCTTGAGGCTGGACGCGTGGGTCAGCGGCGCATGGCAGATCGCCGGGCGCAGGTTCGCGAACAGCTGCAGGTGCTTGCGCAGGCCGAGGATCGCCTGCTCCGGACGCAGCGCGCGCTCGAGCTTGTCGTACTTCCAGTCGCCGACGGCGCCGAAGAGCACCGCGTCGGCCGCCTTGGCCAGCGCGAGCGTGGCCTCGGGCAGCGGATGGCCGTGGCGCTCGTAGGCCGCGCCGCCGACGTCGGCGTGCTCGAGCTCGAAGCGCAGGTCCAGCGCGCCGAGCACCTTGACGGCCTCCGCGACGATCTCGGTGCCGATGCCGTCGCCCGGCAGGATGGCGATCTTCATGATGCGTGCTTTCTCGTGATACGTCAGTGGGGTATCGGATCAGCCGACCAGTCGATTGGCCAGCCACGGCATGCGCGCCAGCCGCTCCCCCTCGAAGGCGCGGATCTTGTCGGCGTGGCGCAGCGTCAGGCCGATGTCGTCGAAGCCGTTGACGAGGCAGTACTTGCGGAACGGCTGGACGTCGAACGCGATCTCGGCGCCGTCGGGCTTGGCGACGACCTGGCGCGGCAGGTCGATGGTCAGCTTGTAGCCGACGAAGGCGTTCACGTCGTCGAACAGGTTCGCGACCGCGTCCTCCGGCAGCACGATGGGCAGCAGGCCGCTCTTGAAGCAGTTGGTGAAGAAGATGTCGGCGAAGCTCGGCGCGATGACCGCGCGGAAGCCGAACTGGTCGAGCGCCCACGGCGCGTGCTCGCGGCTCGAGCCGCAGCCGAAGTTGCGGCGCGCGATCAGCACCGACGCGCCCTGGTAGCGCGGCTGGTTCAGCACGAACTCGGGGTTGGGCACGCGCGTGGCCGGATCCTGGCCCGGGTAGCCGGGATCCTTGTAGCGCCACTCGTCGAACAGGTTGGGCCCGAAGCCGGTGCGCTTGATCGACTTCAGGAACTGCTTGGGGATGATCGCGTCGGTGTCGACGTTCTCGCGATCCATCGGGGCGACGAGGCCGGTGTGGATGGTGAAGGCTTGCATGGCGGTCTCTCCCCGGTCAGCTGAATTTGCGGGCGTCGACGAAGTGGCCATGCAGCGCGGCCGCGGCGGCCATCGCCGGGCTCACGAGGTGCGTGCGGCCGCCGGCGCCCTGCCGGCCCTCGAAGTTGCGGTTGCTGGTCGACGCGCAGCGCTCGCCCGGGTCGAGGCGGTCGGCGTTCATCGCCAGGCACATCGAGCAGCCCGGCTCGCGCCACTCGAAGCCGGCGGCGAGGAAGACCTGGTCGAGGCCCTCGCGCTCGGCCTGCTCCTTCACGAGGCCCGAGCCCGGCACCACCAGCGCGAGCCGCACGTTGCCGGCGATGCGCCCGCCCACGCGCCGCACGACGGCCGCGGCCTCGCGCAGGTCCTCGATGCGGCTGTTGGTGCACGAGCCGATGAAGACCTTGTCGATCGTGATGTCGGCGATGGCCTTGTTCGGCTCCAGCGCCATGTAGGTGAGCGCGCGCTCCATCGCGCCGCGCTTGACCTCGTCCTTCTCCCGCTCGGGATCGGGCACGCGGTCATCGATGGACAGCACCATCTCCGGCGACGTGCCCCAGGTGACCTGCGGGCGGATCTGCGACGCGTCGATCTCCACGACGCGATCCCAGTGCGCGTCGGCGTCCGAGTGCAGCGTGCGCCAGTAGGCCACGGCCTGGTCCCACTCGACGCCCACCGGCGAGAACGGCCGGCCCTTCACGTAGGCGATGGTCGTGTCGTCGACGGCCACCAGGCCCGCGCGGGCGCCGGCCTCGATGGCCATGTTGCAGACCGTCATGCGGCCTTCCATCGACAGCGCCCGGATCGCGGCGCCCGCGAACTCGATCGTGTAGCCGGTGCCGCCGGCTGTGCCGATGCGGCCGATGATCGCCAGCACGATGTCCTTGGCGCCGCAGCCGCGGGCGAGCGTGCCCTCCACGCGCACGAGCAGGTTCTTCGCCTTCTTGGCGAGCAGCGTCTGCGTGGCGAGCACGTGCTCGACCTCGCTGGTGCCGATGCCGTGCGCCAGCGCGCCGAACGCGCCGTGCGTCGAGGTGTGGCTGTCGCCGCAGACCACCGTCATGCCGGGCAGCGTGGCGCCCTGCTCCGGCCCGATCACGTGCACGATGCCCTGGCGCTTGTCCGTCATCTTGAACTGCGTGATTCCGGCGCGGTCGCAGTTGGCGTCGAGCGTGTCGACCTGCAGCTTGGAGACCGGGTCCGCGATGCCGCCGCGGCGGTCGGTGGTGGGCACGTTGTGGTCGCTCACGGCGAGGTTGGCGGACAGGCGCCAGACCTTGCGGCCGGCGATGTCCAGCCCCTCGAAGGCCTGCGGGCTCGTGACCTCGTGCAGCAGGTGGCGGTCGATGTACAGCAGGGCGGTGCCGTCTTCCTCGGCGTGCAGGACGTGATCGTCCCAGAGCTTGTCGTACAGAGTGCGTCCGGTCATGGCGTCACCTTTTCGTTGGCGGGGAGTCCGCGGCCGCGCGGCGCGGCGGGCGCGGCATCGGC
>DASVLN010000626.1:0-10302 GCA_036384855.1 Burkholderiaceae bacterium
GCCGCGTCCTTCGCGCGCGCGTCGGCGCGGGCGTTCTCGTCGGCGATCTTCGCGGCCGCCGCCTTGTCGACGTCCAGCCCGGGCGCGTTCGCGGGACGCTGGATCGTGGTGACGCGGTCGTCGCCCACGTGCAGGATGGTCCAGAACGTCGCCTTCGCGCCGCTCGGCCACACGGCCGTCACCTCGGGCGTGCGCACCTCGGTGGACTTGCCGTCGCCGGCATAGGTGCGCGTGACCGGCGCGACGCCGACGGCCTGGCCGCCCTCGTAGATCGTCGCGCCCAGCGGCGAGGTCTCGTAAGTCAGCATCGCGCCCGCGGGCCCCGATGCGCAGCCCGCCAGCGCGAGCAGGGCCAGCGCGCCGGCGGCGGCGATGGAACGGCGGATCATGGAAGTCTCCTTGTCTTGTCGTCGTCGGCGCGGCCCTCCTCGAGCCGCGCGCGGGGAAGGCGTCACGCCGCCTTCGGCATCGGCGCGGCGCAGTGGCGGGCGATGAAGTCGTTGTGCGTGGGCATGACGCGCACGCACGCGGCGATCACGCCTTCGACTTCCTCGAGGTACTTCTGGATCTCGGGCTCGTCGATGAGATCCGCCAGCGGGTGGTAGGACCGCGGCCGGATGCGCTGGCCGTGCATCACCTGCACCCAGCTCGGCTTGGCGAACAGCTCGTCGCCCTTGCGCAGCACGCGGCCGTGGGCGCGGAACAGGTCGATGCGCTCCTGGAGAGTGTCGGGGACGCTCATCTCGCGGCACTGGTTCCAGAACGGCGTGTCGGTGCGCTCCGTGGCCTTGAAGTGCAGGATGATGAAGTCCCGCACCCACTCGTACTCCTGCTGGATGGTGCGGTTGTACAGATCGATGTCGGCGGCATCGAAGCCGGCCGACGGGAAGTAGGTCAGCAGGTGGGCGATGCCCATCTGCACCAGGTGGATGCTGGTGGATTCGAGCGGCTCGAGGAACCCCGAGGCCAGGCCAATGGAGACCACGTTGCGGTTCCACGCCTGCTTGCGCCGGCCCGCCTTGAAGCGCAGCGGGCGCGGCTCGGCCAGCGGCGCGCCGTCCAGGTTGGCGAGCAGCACGCCGATCGCCTCGTCGTCGCTCATGTGGGCGCTGGAGTAGACATGGCCGTTGCCGATGCGGTGCTGCAGCGCGATGCGCCACTGCCAGCCCGCCGGGCGCGCGATCGCGCGCGTGTAGGGCGTGAGTTCGGCCACCGGCGTGCAGGGCACCGCCACCGCGCGGTCGCACGGCAGCCAGTGCGACCAGTCCTCGAAGTCCGTCTTCAGCGCGCCCTCGATCAGCAGCGCGCGGAAGCCCGAGCAGTCGATGAACAGGCCGCCCTCGATCCTGCGGCCCGATTGCAGGGTGACCGACTCGACGTGGCCGTCGCCCTCGCGCAGCGCGACGTCGGTGATGCGGCCTTCCACGCGCACCACGCCGCGCGCCTCGGCATACCGCCTCAGGTATCGCGCATACAGGCTCGCGTCGAAGTGGAACGCGTACGGGATCGTCGACAGCGGCGACTTGGGCATGTCGTAGCGCGGGCGCATGAACTTGCCCTGCAGGCAGGCCGCCGTGTTGATCGAGTAGTGTTCCAGCGCCTTCGCCTTGCCCGCCTGGTACTGCTTGAGCCAGTACTGGTGGAAGTCGACCGTCCAGTTGTCCTGGCCGATGACGCCGAAGCCGTGGATGTAGCGGTCGCCGATGCGGCCCCAGTTGACGAACTCGACGCCGAGCTTGAACGAGGCCTGCGTCTCGCGCATGAACTCGTCCTCGTCGATCTCGAGCATCCGGTTGAACAGCGAGATCATCGGGATCGTCGACTCGCCCACGCCCACGGTGCCGATCTCGTCGGACTCCACCAGCGTGATGCGGTACCTGCCCTTGAGCACCTTGGACAACGCCGCTGCCGTCATCCAGCCGGACGTACCGCCGCCCACGATCACGATGTCGAGGGGACCGTTCTCCATCATGGCTTCACCTTCCGTCGAAACGAGAAGACCCTTGCGTGACGCGTCGCGCAAGGGTCGAGGATCGGACGCCGCCGGCGCCCGACTTTACGCCTCAAGCGCCGATCACAGGCGATAGGACACGCGCAGGTCGATCGACGCGCCCGTCTCCTTCTGCGTGTTGACGGTGCCGTCGCCCTTGTACTCCGTGTACTTCGGCTTGTTCAGGTTGTTGCCCTCGAGGCGGAAGCCCAGGCCCTTGAGCCAGCCGGACTGGAACTCGTAGCCGACCTGCGCCGAGATCCACTTCTGCGCCCCGATGCCGATCAGCGTCGGGTAGCCGCCGACGGTCGCGTTGGTGACCGGCCCGATGTAGAAGGAGCGGTAGCTGTCGGAGATGAACGCGCTGAACCCCGCCTTCTCGTAGTACAGCTCGATCTTCTCGTTGATGTGCGACAGGCCCGGCATGCTGATCGTGCCGGTCTGCGGGATCGGTTGCGTCGGGTTCAGGCCGATGGTGTCGGGTTGGCGGATGGAGCTGGTCGTGTTGGAGTAGCTCAGGGCGGTGCCGAAGCCGTCGAGCCAGCGCGTCAGCAGGTTGAACGGCATGGACGCGGACAGCTCGATGCCCTTCACGTTGCCGCCGTGCCCGTTGACGTAGTTGGTCGACGGCCCGACCCAGCTGGAGTAGCCCGCCGGCAGCGCAGTCTGGCCGACCGCGTTGGCCGCCCCCTGCAGGTCGGTGATCGTGGTCTGCTGAGCGACGTAGGTGTCCAGCCGCTTGTAGAACACCGCAGCTGCCAGATAGGCCTTGTTGGCGAAGTACTTCTCGTAGGAGAGGTCCAGCGCCTTGGCCTTGTACGGCTTGAGGTAGGCGTTGCCTCCCGAAGCCTCTTCGCGTCCGTCGGTGTTGTTGAAGCCGACCGAGGACGAATTGCGCAGGAAGGTCATGTCCGGCCGCGCGGTCTGGACGCTCGCGCCGAAGCGCAGCGTGTTGCCGTTGCCGAGGTCACCCACCAGGTTCAACGAAGGCAGGTAGTCGGTGTAGCTGGTGCCAGCCGTGGACAGGCCCGCGGCCGGGTTCGTCAGCGTCGGGTCGGCCGCCGCATTGGCCTGGAAGCCTTGCGACTGCTGACGCGTGTGGACGATCTGCAGGCCGACGTTGCCGCGCACCGGCACCTTCGCCATCTCGGTGTCGATGTCGAGCTTGCCGTAGGCCGTCGACACATCCTCGGTGATGTTCCAGGTCTTGGAGAGGATGTCGTTGTTGTACTTGGACTGCAGCTTCGCGCCTGGCCACAGGTCGGCGGTCGGGCTGAAGGTGAGCAGGCTCGCGCCGGTGCCGCCGACGTCGTTGACGACGTAGGATCCCGCCGGGAACGGGATCGTACCGGTACCGTCGGGGGTATCTGCAACGACAAGACCTTCCACTGCCGTGCGATTCTTCGTGCGCTGGCTGAGATTGGCGCCGAACTGCACGTCGCTGAACCAGCGGTTCTCGGGCAGGTCATGCGTGATGTCCGCGCGAACCGCCGTGATCTTGTCGACCGTGGTCGGGCCCTTGTCGTAGCCGTCCTGCGGCACGCCGGTGATGCCGCTCCAGCCCGACTGGTCGCGGACCACGATGGTCTTGGCGTCGGTGTAGCTGGTCGGCGTTCCGAAGGTCAGGTGCGGCACCTGTCCGCCCACCGGCAGCGTGAAGCTGACGTTGTCGGCCGTCGGGATGCCGGCATAAGCCTCGATGTCGCGCTCGATGCGGCGCGCCGTGTTGTGGTTGACGTCCAGGCTTGCGCGCCAGGCGTCGTTGAACTTGAACTCGCTGCGCCAACCCATCGACTGCAGCGTGTCGTCGTCGAAGACGTTCTCGGTGTAGTCGATGATGCCGTTGGGATTGCCGCCGAGGCGGTAGGTGCCCGAGGTGACCTGGTTCGTCGTCGGATCGACCGTCGCGTCATAGACGTCGATCGGCAGCGGCGCCTTCAGCGTCGTGTGGTGCGTGTCGGTGTTGATCTGGGCGTGGAAGATGTCCAGCTCGGTGCGGAACCGGTCGTTCGGCTTGAATTCCAGGATGGCGGCGAGGCCGTTGCGCTTGTCGGAGATGTTGGCGCTGTCGAAGCCCATGCCGCCGCTGAAGGGCAGCGTGGCACCGGCGATCGTGGCGCTGTCGTCGCCGACCGGGTGCGCTTGCAGCGGCTTCTTCGGATCGGTCGCCCAGCTCGAGACGCCGAGCTGGCTGCTACTGCCATCGACCCGGACGAAGCCGAGCGCGACGCCGATCTTGCGGTCGGCGAACTGGTCGATGTAGGTGATGCTCTCGCGCGTCTCGTTGCCGTGAGGCTTCAGGCCGACGCTCGGATGACCCTTCTGGCCGCTGACGGCGACGACGCGATTCGGGAAGGCGAGCGGGTCGACCAGCTTGTTGTCGATCGTGCCCGCCAGGCCCGCCGTCGCGAGGCTCGCGTCGCTGGTCTTGTACACGGTCGCGCCGGCGATCAGCTCGGCCGGGTAGACGCTCAGGTCGACGCCGCGGCTGTCGGTGGTCGAGGTCTGCTCGCGGCCGTTGAGCAGGTAGCCGTTGAAGTCGGAGCTCAGGCCGCGGATGTTGACGTTCGTTGCCTTGCCGGTGCTGTCGCGCTGCGACGTCACGCCCGGCAGGTGCGCGAGCGACTCGGCGATCGTCGTGTCCGGCAGCTTGCCGATGTCTTCCGCCGAGATCGCCTCGACGATCTGGTCGGAGTTCTTCTTGACCGAGATCGCGGCCTCGATGCCCTTGCGGATGCCGACGACCGTCACCGACTGGCCGACCGTCGGCTCGCTGGCGGCCGGCTGCGGCGCCGCGGCGGCTCCCTGCGCGAACACCGTGCCGGACGCGGCCAGCGCCAGGGCGCCCGCGGTGGCCTGGCCGGCGAGAACCATGGTCGGCTTCAACTTGAACAGGGCCGAGCCTGCACGGGTAGCGGAAGAGTTTTTCACCAGCTGTCTCCTAAGTTCTTTCGGGGTGGCGGTGGATCGCGCCCAGACGATAAGCACTCTTTGTAGTCAAACGACCCTCACCCACCGAAGGCCGAGAACCGAATGTAATGAAACTAGATTTATCGGTTCATGAGCGGAAGTTTACCGAAGTTTTCCTGTTGCGCAACCGTCTTTTCCTGGGGAAGCCGCCCATTTCATGGCCAGAGACACGAGGGGAAACACGGGGGTGTCCGCCATGCCGTGCCCCCTCCGGCAACTTGGCAACGGTTCCATCATGTAGTCCAATTACCATCAAACGGGCGTTTTTGTAGCTTCCTGACCGACCGGCGTGGGGTCCGGGATGGACGCCGTCACCGCCCCGCGCGCCAAAAAAGCGCTGCGTTGGCCCGACAATCGACGCATGAATGCGGAAAGCACCCCCGACGTGAAAGACAGCCCCTGGTCGCCCGCGGCGGCCGCCAACGCCGAGCCGCGGCTCCTGGCCGACATCGGCGCCACCTACGCGCGCTTCTGCGTGGAGGAGTCGCCCGGGCACTTCGACCACGTCGTCGTCCTGCCATGCGCCGACTTCGCCGGTTTCGCAGACGTCGTGCAGGCCTACCTTCGCGGACTCGAGGGCACGCCGCCGCGCCACGCGGCGATCGCGATGGCCAACCCGATCGCCGGCGACCGCGTGCAGATGACCAACCGCGACTGGTCGTTCTCGATCGAGCAGGTGCGCCAGCAGCTCGGCTTCGCGACCTTCCTCGTCGTCAACAACTTCACGGCGCTGGCGATGGCGCTGCCGGGACTGGACGGCACCCAGCGCGTCCAGGTCGGCGGCGGCGAGGCGCAGGGCGACGGCGTCATCGCCCTGCTCGGCCCCGGCACCGGGCTGGGCGTGTCCGGGCTGATCCCGGCCGACGACCGCTGGTCGACGCTCGCCACCGAAGGCGGCCACGTCAGCTTCGCGCCCAACGACGAGCGCGAGCTGCGCGTCCTGCAGCACGCGTGGAAGCACCTGCCGCACGTCTCGGCCGAGCGCCTGGTCTCCGGCCCCGGCATCGAGCTGATCCACGAGGCGCTCACGCAGGGCACCGCGCAGGCCGGCCAGCGCCTGACGACGGCCGAGATCGTGCGCCGCGCCGTCACGCGCGCCGACCCGGCCTGCGCCGAGACCGTCGACTGCTTCTGCGGCATGCTGGGCACCGTCGCGTCCGACCTCGCGCTGACGCTCGGCGCCACGGGCGGCGTCTACATCGGCGGCGGCATCGTGCCGCGCCTGGGCGAGCTGTTCGAGCGCTCCTCATTCCGCACGCGCTTCGAATCCAAGGGCCGCTTCAGCGCGTGGCTGGCGAAGATCCCGACCTTCGTGCTGACCGCCGACAACCCGACTTTCCGCGGCCTGTCGCTGCTGCTGGCCGAGCACGTGCCCGACACCAGCTCGCCGCACAGCCCCCTGCTCGACCGCGTGCGCGCCTCGCGCGACACGCTGACGCCGGCCGAGCGCCGCGTGGCGGACGTCGTGCTGGGCAACCCGCGCTCGCTGCTGAACGACGCGATCGCCGTCATCGCGCAACAGGCCGAGGTCAGCCAGCCCACCGTCATCCGCTTCTGCCGCTCGCTCGGCTTCGAAGGCCTGGCCGACTTCAAGCTGAAGCTCGCGTCAGGACTGACCGGAACGATCCCCGTGCTGCGCAGCCAGGTGCGGCGCGGCGAGCCGACGGCCGACCTCAGCGCCAAGGTGCTGGACAACACGATCTCCGCGATCGTGCACTTCCGCGAGTCGCTCAACGCGGCCGCCATCGACCGCGCGATCGCCCTGCTGCGCGGCGCGCGCCGCGTCGAGATCTTCGCCTGCGGCAACTCCGCGGTCGTCGCGCTCGACGCCCAGCACAAGCTGCTGCGCTTTCGCATCCCGGTCGTCGCGCAGACCGATACCTCGCTGCAGAGCCTGGCCGCGGAGATGCTGTCGCCCGGCGACGTCGCGGTCTTCATCTCGAGTTCCGGCCAGACCGCGGAGCTCGTGCGCGCCGCCGGCGTCGCGATCGAGCGCGGCGCCAGCGTGGTCGCCATCACCGCAAGCCAGTCGCGCCTCGCCCGCCTCGCGACGGTCTGCCTGGGCCTCGACCACGCCGAGGACAGCTCGACCTTCCTCTCGATGGTCGCGCGCATCCTGCAGCTGCTGGTGATCGACATCATGTCGGTCGGCCTGGCCGTGCAGCGCGACACGTCGTCGACGCGCGAGCCCGGCGACGGCGCCTCGCGCACGACGCCCGCGCCGGGGGTGCGGATCTCGCACCTGAGCTAAGGCGCGATCCGGCCAAGAAAAACGGCCCGGAGCACCGGGCCGCCCTTGCCAGCACGCGCGGGCGCGCGTCACGCACCCGCGCGCCCGGTCATTTCGCGTCGCGCACGCAGTCGACGTAGTAGTGCTTGCGGCCGAAGCTGTCCTCCTCGATCACCAGCCCGTGGACGTCGGTGTCGAAGCCCGGGAAGCGCTCGTTGAAGGCACGCGCGAACTGCAGATAGGCGAGGATCTTGCGGTTGAAGCGCTCGCCCGGGATCAGCAGCGGGATGCCCGGCGGGTACGGCGTCAGCAGCGAGGTCGTGATGCGGCCCTCGAGGTCGTCGATGGCCACGCGCTCGGTGTCGCGGTGGGCGATGCGGGCGTAGGCCTCGGACGGCTTCATCGCGGGGTGCAGGTCCGACAGGTACATGTCGGTGGTCAGGCGCGCGATGTCGCCCTCGGTGTAGACCTCGTGGATCGCCTGGCACAGGTCGCGCAGGCCCATGCGCTCGTAGCGGCGGTGGGCGTTGCAGAACTCCGGCAGGATGCGCCACAGCGGCGCGTTCTTGTCGTAGTCGTCCTTGAACTGCTGCAGCGTGGCCAGCAGCGTGTTCCAGCGGCCCTTGGTGATGCCGATCGTGAACATGATGAAGAACGAGTACAGGCCCGTCTTCTCCACCACGATGCCGTGCTCCGCGAGGTACTTGGTGACGATGGACGCGGGGATGCCGTCCTTCGAGAAGTTGCCCGAGACGTCCAGCCCCGGCGTGATGATGGTGCTCTTGATCGGGTCGAGCATGTTGAAGCCCGGCGCCAGGTTGCCGAAGCCGTGCCACGACTCGTCGTCGGGCTCGAGCACCCAGTCCGCCGCCTCGCCGATGCCTTCCTCGGCGAACTTCTCCGGCCCCCAGACCTTGAACCACCAGTCGCCGGAGCCGAACTCCTGCTCGATCTTGCGCATCGCGCGGCGGAAGTCGAGGGCCTCCTTCAGGCTCTCCTCGACCAGCGCGTTGCCGCCGGGCGGCTCCATCATGGCGGCGGCGACGTCGCACGACGCGATGATCGCGTACTGCGGCGAGGTCGACGTGTGCATCAGGTAGGCCTCGTTGAAGAGGTGGCGGTCGAGCTTGCGCGTCTGCGAGTCCTGCACCAGCACCTGCGAGGCCTGCGACAGGCCGGCGAGCAGCTTGTGCGTCGACTGCGTCGCATAGACCATCGCCTCCTTCGGCCGCGCGCGCGCCTTGCCCATCGCGTGGTAGACGCTGTAGAAGTCGTGGAAGGCCGCGTGCGGCAACCAGGCCTCGTCGAAGTGCAGCGTGTCGATCCAGCCGTCCAGCAGCGACTTGATCGTCTCCGTGTTGTAGACGACGCCGTCGTAGGTGCTCTGCGTGAGCGTCATGATGCGCGGCTTGACCGCCTTCGGGTCGACGCCCTCGAGCAGCGGGTTGGCGGCGATCTTGCGCTCGATGGCCTCGCGCGTGAACTCGGACTGCGGGATCGGGCCGATGATGCCGTAGTGGTTGCGCGTCGGCGTCAGGAACACGGGCACCGCGCCGCACATGATGATGGAGTGCAGGATCGACTTGTGGCAGTTGCGGTCGACCACCACGACGTCGCCCGGCGCCACCGTGTGGTGCCAGACCATCTTGTTGGACGTGCTCGTGCCGTTGGTGACGAAGAAGCAGTGGTCGGCGTTGAAGATGCGCGCGGCATTGCGCTCGCTGTCCGCGACCGGCCCCGTGTGGTCGAGGAGCTGGCCGAGTTCCTCGACCGAGTTGCAGACGTCGGCGCGCAGCATGTTCTCGCCGAAGAACTGGTGGAACATCTGGCCGACCGGGCTCTTCAGGAACGCCACGCCGCCCGAGTGCCCCGGACAGTGCCACGAGTACGAGCCGTCGGCCGCGTAGTCCATCAGCGCCTTGAAGAACGGCGGCGCCACGCCGTCGAGGTAGCTGTTGGCCTCGCGGATGATGTGGCGCGCGACGAACTCCGGCGTGTCCTCGAACATGTGGATGAAGCCGTGGAGCTCGCGCAGGATGTCGTTGGGGATGTGCTGCGACGTGCGCGTCTCGCCGTACAGGTAGATCGGGATCTCGGGGTTCTTCGAGCGGATCTCCTGGATGAACTTGCGCAGGTTGAGCACCGCCGGGTCGAGCTCGGGCCCGGGGGTGAATTCCTCGTCGTCGATGGACAGGATGAACGCCGACGCGCGGCTTTGCTGCTGCGCGAACTGCGACAGGTCGCCGTAGCTGGTCACGCCCAGGATCTCGATGCCCTCCTTCTCGATCGCGGACGCGAGCGCCCGGATGCCGAGCCCGGAGGTGTTCTCCGAGCGGAAGTCTTCATCGATGATGACGATGGGAAAGCGGAAACGGAGCATGGCACGAGGCCCGCGCGTCGTGCGGGCATGGCGGACGGGAAACGACGTGGGAACCGGCCGTGAGCCGGGCGGCGCCGGGACGCGAAAGCGGGGTGGAAAACCGGCGAAGGGCGAAGTGTAGGGCCGAACTCTTGCAGCGCAATGTCCGCGCCGCGACGCCGCCCCGCACCGCGCCGGATATGCAACACATGGCCTCCGCCCCGCCCCGTCGCCACCCGCCGCGCAGCCGCTTTGCAGGCCGCGCGAAACCTGAGCTAGAATCGAGGGCTACCCCGGAAGGGTGGATGAGCGGTTTAAGTCGCATGCCTGGAAAGCATGTGTAGGTTAATAGCCTACCGCGGGTTCGAATCCCGCCCCTTCCGCCAGGAAACTCCCTCTCTAACGCGCAACAGAATGCCGTTAGCACGCAGCGAGAGATTCCTAAGTCGTTGATTTGACGACACTTTCTCCCCTCGCACCACTGTCTGACGCGCAACGCGATGTCGTTTGCGCGCGGTGGCCCGTCGCCTGTTCCTGGCGGACTGGCTGGCAGACAGCGTGGCGGAATGGGGGACGGCGGATGGCCCGCAAGCGCATCGTTTCGAACCTGCACCGGCTCGCGGTGCGGGAGGTTCAGGCGGCCGGCGACGGCGACCACGCGGATGGCGGCGGACTGCTGCTGCGCGCGCGCGGCCAGTCCGCCAGCTGGGTCTTCCGGTACACGGCCGCGACCGGGCGCCGGCGCGAGATGGG
>DASVLN010000627.1:0-1846 GCA_036384855.1 Burkholderiaceae bacterium
CGGGCGCGGTCAGCGCAGCCGCCACCACGACCGCCGCGCGCGCCGGCCGGCCGAGGCCGAGGGCGGCTCGCCATCGTGGGTGACGGGTTCGCGCTCGGGCCGGCGGCCGACGCGGAAGAAGCGGTAGGTCGGCGTGATCAGCGTGTCCCACGGGCAGACGCCGAACAGCGCCTCCAGGCCGTCGTGCAGCATGCGGCCGGTGAGCTCGCGCGCGGGCACGAGCACCTCGCGGTCGCCCAGGTAGTACACCTTGCCCTCGTCGCGGACGGGCGCGCGGCCGTCGGCGGGCCGGGCCTCCGCCTCGATGTAGTGCGCCGCCTTCAGCCAGCGCTGCTCGAACGGCAGCGGCGCGCCGCTCTCGGCCAGCGGGGCGAGGCCGGGGACGTCGAGCGTCTGCAGGCGCCTGCGGACGCGGCGGCCGTGCTCGAACACCGCGTAGCCATGGCTGCCGCCGGCGTCGTAGCGGCAGAAGGCCAGCATCAGCGCCGGCGCGCCGAGCGAGGCGTGGACGCGGCGGGCGTCGTGGTCCTCCTGGGCGAGCAGCGGCCAGGCGAGTTCGTCGTTGCTCACGAAGCAGACGTCGCCGAACAGCTGCACCATGACGTCGGAGCGGTTGCGGATGTCGAAGCGCGCGGACACGGGCGACGCGACCTCGGCGACGTCGTCGTCGAAGAGCTGCGCCAGGACGGCGTTGAGATCCTCGATCGGCGCCCGCGCGCGGAACGCGAGGCCGGCCTGTGCGATGGCCATGTGCTGCGGGACGGGCGGGGCGCCCTCGTGGCGATGGGCGCAAGGTTAGCGCATCGCGCTGCCGCTTGTGCGCGGGCTTGCCCGCGCGTCCGTTCAGGGCGTGCCCATCTCCTGGCGCCAGCGCATCGCGTCGTGGATCCGGAAACGCGTGCCGGGATGATCGAAGAAGATGAACTCCTCGATCGGGCCCGGGTCGGGCTTGCGGTATTCCGTCAGCTTCAGGTAGGCCTCGGCCGCGCCGTGGGGCTCTCGCGCCAGGTTCAGGCCGAAGCGGTCGGCCTCGATCTCCTGGGTGCGCGTCAGCGTGTTTGCCACGGGCATGCTGAGGAGCATGAAGACCGACATCACCGCCGCGAGCAGCGGCAGGCTGGCAACGTCCTGCACCCCGTGCAGCCGCCAGCGCGCGCCGGCGGTCGCCAGCAGCCGGCCCATCGCCCACTGCGCGAACAGGAAGCCGCAGAAGGTCAGGATCGCCAGCTCGCACACCGACTTCTCGATGTGGTTCAGGACGTAGTGGCCCAGCTCGTGGCCGGTGACGGCGCGGATTTCCGGCAGCGAGCAGCGCAGCAGGTTGTCGTTCAGCCGCACGGACGCCGTGCCGAACAGGCCCGCGACGTTGGCGCTCACCTGCGTGGTCTGGCGCGATGCGTCGAATTGCAGGACGTCGTGCACGGGCACGCCGTCGATGCGCGCCAGGTGCAGCACGGCCTCGCGCACCACGGGGTCGGCGACCGGCTTGTAGGTGTTGAACAGCGGATCGATCCAGGCCGGCCCTGCCGCGATCCCGAACGTCGCCAGCACCATCACCACGCCGGTGCCCCACAGCCACCAGCGCTCGCCGGCCCGCCGCACCGCGGCGTAGAACACCGGCACCGCGATCGCGCAGACGACGACGCCCACCGCGGCGCCGAGCAGCTGCTGGGCGAACCACGGCCCGAAGGTCTGGTTGGCCATGCCGTAGGCGTGCTCGCGGAAGTAGTCGTGCCAGATCGTCAGCGGCAACGACAGGGCCCAGCTCGCCGCGGCGTAGAACGCGCCGAACAGCCCGTCGCGCCGCCACGGCCCGCGGCCGAGGCGCGCGCACGCGTCACGCACG
>DASVLN010000628.1:0-1525 GCA_036384855.1 Burkholderiaceae bacterium
CACGCCATTCGCATCCTGGCGCGCGCCTGGCTGCGCGTCCTCTGGCGTGCCTGGACCACGCATCGTCCCTACGATGCCTCGCTCCACGGCGCTGCCGCTCGGCTTGCCTAGCAAGGGGGTTGACACAGGCTGTCTCATGCCCTCGCCCTCGGCTCGAACAGGTAGTGGCCGACGAACCACTGCTGGCCGTCCGCATGGCCGAACAGCTCGGACACCGACAGGAAGAACAGCCGCCAGCGCTGCCACCACACGTCGGCCGCGTCGCCGTAGGTCGCCCGCATCAGGGGCGCGAGCTCGTCGCGCGCGGCATCGAGGTTGCGCAGCCACGCCTCGGCGGTCTTCTGGTAGTGCCGGCCGTCCCAGCGCCAGCGCCGCAGCAGCCGCAGGTCGTCCTGGAACGTGGCGGCGAGGTCGTCGGAGGGCATCATGCCGCCGGAGAAGAAGTGGCGGCTCATCCAGTCGCTGGCGTCGCGCTCGACGAACGCGTACGGCGCGCCGCGGTGCGCGAACACGTGCATGAAGAACCGCCCGCCCGGCGCGAGCCAGCGCGCCACGCGCGCGAAGGCGAGCGGCCAGTTGCGCAGGTGCTCGAACATCTCGACCGAGACGACGCGGTCGTAGCGCCCGGCGTCGCCTTCGAACGCGTTGATGTCGCGCGTGACCACGCGCAGGTTGCCCAGACCGCGCGCGGCGGCCTGCGCCTCGATGTGCTCGCGCTGGGAGTGCGAGTTGGACAGCGCCGTGATCCGGCTCGCGGGCCAGCGCTCGGCCATCCACAGGCTGAGCGAGCCCCAGCCGCAGCCGAGCTCGAGGATCTCCTGCCCGTCCGCCAGGCCGGCGCGCTCGCAGGTCTGCGCGAGCGCCGCGGCCTCCGCGCCGGCGAGGTCGTCGACGCCCGGCGGCCACAGGCAGCTGCTGTACTTGCGGTGCGGGCCCAGCACCTTGGCAAAGAACGCGGCAGGCACCTCGTAATGCTGCTCGTTGGCCTTCTCCGGGACGAGGGCGAGCGGCGCCTCGCGCAGCCCGTCGACGAAGACCTGCGCGATCGCCGCGGCGGCCTCCGTGTCGTCGGCCCCCACCTCGTCCAACCGCTCGCGCAGCAGGCGGCGGATGCCCAGGCGGACGACGCCGTCGGGCACGAGGCCCTGCTCGACCCAGCCGAAGGCGCGGGCGGCGGCGGTGTTGGCGGTCATGCGGCGGGCTCCTCCATCGATGCGGATGTCGGGGATACGGACGACCGCGCCGATCGGATTCGTTCGCGCGTTCTCCTCAGGCAGCGCTCACGCGATAGGCGCAACGCCTCGCGCCGGCGAGGACATGCTCGACGCGCTCGACGCGCACGCGGTCGCCCAGGCTGCGCTGCATCAGCGCGAGCTCCGAGCGGCAGAAGCCCTGGCAGGCGGTCGCCGCGGCGCAGATCGGGCAGTGGTCCTCGATCAGCAGCCAGTCGCGGCCGTGCTTCTCGGCGCGCGCCATGTAGCCCTCGGCGGCGCGCAGCTCGGCGAGCCGGCGCACGCGCGCGGCC
>DASVLN010000629.1:0-1658 GCA_036384855.1 Burkholderiaceae bacterium
CACGCCATTCGCATCCTGGCGCGCGCCTGGCTGCGCGTCCTCTGGCGTGCCTGGACCACGCATCGTCCCTACGATGCCTCGCTCCACGGCGCTGCCGCTCGGCTTGCCTAGCAAGGGGGTTGACACAGGCTGTCTCATGCCATGAGCCTGGGTCGTGCGAGCGGCCGGGATCCTTACGCGGCGCCGAAAAAGGAAAGCCGCGACGCCCGCCGGTCGGCAGGTCGTCGCGGCTCGTTCCGCGGGCGCGGGCGGGTCGACGTCAGGCCGCGAGGGCCGCGCGCATCTCCGCGATCGCCCGGGCGTAGTCCCTCTGGCCGAAGATCGCGCTGCCCGCGACGAAGGTGTCGGCCCCCGCATCGGCCGCGGCGCGGATGTTGTCGGCCTTGATGCCGCCGTCGACTTCGAGGCGGATGTCGCGGCCCGACGCGTCGATGATGCGGCGCAGGCGCTCGATCTTGCGCAGCGCGCTCGGGATGAAGCTCTGGCCGCCGAAGCCGGGGTTGACGCTCATCACGAGCACGACGTCGACCTTGTCGACCACCCATTCGAGCACGTCCACCGGCGCCGCCGGGTTGAAGACGAGCCCCGCCTTGCAGCCCTCGGCCTTGATGAGCTGCAGCGTGCGGTCGACGTGCGTGCTCGCATCGGGGTGGAAGGTGACGATGTCGGCGCCCGACTTCGCGAACGCCTGGGCGAGCGCGTCGACCGGCTGCACCATCAGGTGGACGTCGACCGGCACCGGCGTGCCGTCCGCCTTGACCGCATGCTTCTTGAGCGCCTGGCAGACCATCGGCCCGAACGTCAGGTTCGGCACGTAGTGGTTGTCCATCACGTCGAAGTGGATCCAGTCGGCGCCGGCCGCGATCACGTCGGCGAACTCCTGGCCGAGCCGCGCGAAGTCGGCGGAGAGGATGGACGGGGCGATGCGATAGGTGGGCTTCATGGCTCGGGGAATCGTGCGGTGGCGGGCGATCCGCGATTTTAGGAGGCCGCCGGCAGCCGCCCGCCCGCGGCATGCCGCAGAATGCACGGATGTCCCGCCCCGAACTCACCTGCGAGGTCGCCACGCGACACCTGCCGGACCAGTCCTCCGCGCAGGACGACGTCTACGCGTTCGCCTACACGATCACGATCCGCAACACCGGCGACGTCGCCGCCCAGGTCATCGGCCGCCACTGGGTCATCACCCATGGCAGCGGCGAGACCGAGGAGGTGCGCGGCCTGGGCGTCGTCGGCCAGCAGCCGCTGCTGCAGCCGGGCGAGCAGTACGAGTACACGAGCTGGACGCGCCTGACGACCCCGCGCGGCAGCATGCGCGGCGAGTACTTCTGCATGACCGAGGACGCGCGCTGGTTCGAGGCGACGATCCCCGAGTTCGCGCTCGCGATCGCGCAGGCGCTGCACTGACGGCCGCGCGGAACTCCGGGCGCCGTGCGGCGCTCAGAGGCGTTCGTCCGGCGCCCCGGCCGGCTCGTCGGCGGCGGGCTCGTCGGGTTCGCGCCGCGAGCGGAACGTCCACCAGACCACGAGCAGCCCCGCGGCGAGCGCCAGCAACGCCTCGAACACAATCCAGCCCATGAGAGTCCGCCTCGCCGTCGTTGTCCTGTCCGCGATTCTAGGGACGCTCGCGGGCTGTTCCTCGGTGCCGATCGGGCCGG
>DASVLN010000630.1:0-5681 GCA_036384855.1 Burkholderiaceae bacterium
GCGCGCGGTCGGCCGGCAACCCGAAGTGCGCCAGCGTGATGCCCAGCGCCTGCGCGACGCGGCCCGGGCCCGAGCACAGCAGCCGCGCGTCCTCGACGCCGCGCCGCTCGCGCATGCGATCCAGCCCCTGGGTCGGCGCGAGCGCGCGGATCAGCACTCCCGCCCCGTGCCCCACCTCGCGGCACGTCAGGTTGAGGCACCAGTGCAGGCCGTAGGAGCGATACACGTACGCATGCGCCGCCGGCCCGAACATCGGCGCGTTGCGCGGCGTCGGCCCGCGGTGCGTGTGCGCGGCCGGCTCGGACTGGTCGTAGGCCTCGGTCTCGACGATCACGCCGCCCACGCCGTCGACCAGCAGCGTCACCCCGATCAGCGCCCGCGCGACCTCCTCGGCGGGGGCCTCGAACTCGACGCCGGCGATGCGGGTGGAGGACGGGCGCCGGCGTGCCGGCATCAGACGGCCTGCTCCGGCCGCTTCGGCACGCGCTGCGCCGGATCGTAGAAGAAGGTCTCCTCGACGATGCGCTCGTCCTGCCAGCGTTGCCAGGCGAGTTCCTCCATCTGCGTGACGCTGCCGTCCAGCCACTCGAAGCGGAAGATCCAGCGGATCACGACATGGTCGCCGTTCACGAGGACGGGCCGCACGCAGCGCGAGGACATCGTCTTCGCGCGCGCCATCACGGCGCGCTCGTTGGCGACATGCCTGTCGCGACCGAGGCGCGGCGCGGCCTGGTTCTCTTGCATCGTCGAGTGCTCGGCGTAGAACTCCTCGCAGGCGCGGTCGTGGGCATTGCTCTCGACCATCGCGACGAAGCGGTCGAGGGTGTCCTGGCGGGGCATGCGCGATCCTTGTGAAGCGGAGATCGGGCGATTCTGGCGGCCGGCGCGTGGCCGCGTCGGCCGCAAGGGCATGGCCGGCATCGAGGAGACGCCTGGTCGACGCGCGCGGCCCCGCTCGCGCCGCGGGGCGGCGCCCGGTCAGTGCTTCTTCTCGAGCACCATCGTGTCGTTGTCGCGCTCCATGCGGAAACGCGCGAGGAAGCTGTTGCCAAGCAGCACGTAGGGCATGGGCTGGGGGACGACCGTGGCCGGGACGTCGGCGACGAGCACGTCGCCCACGCGCACCGTGGTCAGCGTGATCGTGCGCACCGCGATCGGACCGTTGGCCGTCATCGCGCCGCCGAAGCCGCCATGGGCGTAGTCCAGGCCGAGCCGGTCGGCCTCGTCGCGGCCGATCGAGACGGCGGTCGCGCCGGTGTCCACCATGAAGCGGGCGGGGTGCCCGTTGATCGTCGCGGTGCCGACGAAGTGACCGCCCGGCCCCGCCGCGAGGACGATGCGCGAGCCGTTGCCGCCCGCCTCGCTCCCCGGCGCCTGGAACGAGCCGCCCAGTTGCAGGCTCAGCAGCTTGCCGCCGATCTCGACCTGCGCATGGCCGCCGTCCACGCGGACCAGCTTCAGGCCGCGCGCCGTCGCGCCGACGGCCACCGCCTGCGCCTGGCCGTCGATGACCAGCAGCGCGCGATCGCCGAGCATGCCGTTGTAGGTGACCGTCTGCGCGGGTGCCGCGGCGGCCAGCGCCCAGGCCAGCCCGGCGGCCACCGCGACGCTGCCGCGCCGGCCGCGCGGAAATAGCGAGATCATGCGTTCCTCCCCTGCCGTCGCCAGCGGCCTCCCGTCCGGTGGCCAGTCTAACGCGGCGCCGGCGTCGCGCGTCGATGGCCGGGCGCCGGGAGATTCCCGGTCGACGGCGATGCCGGGGCCGCGGGCACCCCGGCCCCGACCCGCGCCTGTCACCCCGCTGTCACGCCCCGACGCGACCATCCGCGGACGTCCGACCGGACGACCACAAGGACGAGGGACTCGCCGTGAACACCAACGTCAGCGCCGGACTGCCCGGCGCCACCCCGATCGAGCGGCCACGGCTCGACCACAAGCCCGGGGCTGCCACCTGGCTCGTGTTCATCGCGCTGCTGGTCGCGGGCCTGGGCTACACCGCCTGGAGCATCGCCACCGACTACGTCGGCAGCGGCGAGCGGTCGACCGCCGTCTGGCCGTTCATCCTGCTCGGGCTCGCGCTGCTGATCGCGCTCGGCTTCGAGTTCGTCAACGGCTTCCACGACACCGCCAACGCGGTGGCCACGGTGATCTACACCAACTCGCTGCCGCCGCAGTTCGCGGTCGTGTGGTCGGGCATCTTCAACTTCCTCGGCGTGCTGGTCTCGAGCGGCGCGGTCGCGTTCGGGATCATCTCGCTGCTGCCGGTGGAGCTGATCCTGCAGGTCGGCTCGAGCGCCGGCTTCGCGATGGTCTTCGCCCTGCTGATCGCGGCCATCCTCTGGAACCTGGGCACGTGGTGGCTCGGCCTGCCGGCGTCGTCGTCGCACACGCTGATCGGCTCCATCATCGGCGTGGGCGTGGCCAACGCGCTGATGCACGGCCGCGACGGCACGAGCGGCGTGGACTGGAGCCAGGCGGTGAAGATCGGCTACTCGCTCGTGCTGTCGCCGCTGGTGGGCTTCGTCTTCGCGGCGCTGCTGCTGTGGGCGCTGCGCGTGTTCGTGAAGAACAAGGCGCTGTACGACGCGCCGCGCGGCAGCGCGCCGCCGCCGTGGTGGATCCGCGGCCTGCTGGTGCTGACCTGCACGGGCGTCTCGTTCTCGCACGGCTCCAACGACGGCCAGAAGGGCATGGGGCTGATCATGCTGATCCTGGTCGGCACGGTGCCGATCTCGTACGCGCTCAACCGCGCGATGCCGGCCGACGAGACGACGCAGTTCGCGATCGTCGCCCACGCCACGCAGCAGAAGCTCGCGACCGTCGCGCCGGGCGTCGTCGCCGCCGATCCGCGCGCCGCGCTGTCGACCTACGTGCGCACGAAGGTGGTCGCGCCCGAGACCGTGCCCGCGCTGGCCGCGATCTCCGGCAGCATCGGCGACCAGGTGCAGCGGCACGCCACGCTCGCGCGGATGCCGGCCGCGAGCGTCGCCAACGTGCGCAACGACATGTACCTCGCCTCGGAGGCGATCCGCCTGCTGTCCAAGGACGCGCACGTCGCCTTCGACGTCGACACCAAGGCGACGCTGGGCACGTTCAAGAACCGGATCGACAGCGCCACCAAGTTCATCCCGCTGTGGGTGAAGGTGGCCGTCGCGATCGCGCTCGGCCTGGGCACGATGGTGGGCTGGAAGCGCATCGTCGTCACGGTCGGCGAGAAGATCGGCAAGACCCACCTGACCTACGCCCAGGGCATGTCGGCCGAGGTCGTCGCGATGCTGACGATCGGCGCCGCCGACAACTTCGGCCTGCCGGTCTCGACGACGCACGTGCTGTCCTCGGGCATCGCCGGCACGATGGCGGCCAACAGGTCCGGCCTGCAGTGGGGCACGCTGCGCAACCTCGCGCTCGCCTGGGTGCTCACGCTGCCTGCCGCCATCGCGCTGTCGGGCGCGCTGTACTGGCTGTTCGCGCACCTGTTCTGACCCGGAGACCCCCATGAACGCCCTGTTCGACCAGGAAACCATGCGCCGGCGCATCGAGCGCGAGCTCGTCGACGGCTACGACGAGGAGATCGAGATGGAGATGGAGGACCGCCTGGTCGCCGATCCGCTCGACGCGAGCGGCGAGGACGCCGCCGGGCGCGTGAAGTACTTCCGCGAGCTGTTCCGCCTGCAGGGCGAGCTCGTGAAGCTGCAGGACTGGGTCGTGGCCACGCGGCAGAAGGCCGTCATCCTGTTCGAGGGCCGCGACGCGGCCGGCAAGGGCGGCGTCATCAAGCGCATCACCCAGCGCCTGAACCCGCGCGTGTGCCGCACCGTCGCCCTGCCCGCGCCCAACGACCGCGAGCGCACGCAGTGGTACTTCCAGCGCTACGCCGCGCACCTGCCCGCGGCGGGCGAGATCGTGCTGTTCGACCGCAGCTGGTACAACCGCGCCGGCGTCGAGCGCGTGATGGGCTTCTGCACCGACGAGGAGTACGAGGACTTCTTCCGCTCCGTGCCCGAGTTCGAGCGCATGCTCCAGCGCTCGGGCATCAAGCTGATCAAGTACTGGTTCTCGATCACCGACGACGAGCAGCACCTGCGATTCCTGAGCCGCATCCACGACCCCCTCAAGCAGTGGAAGCTGAGCCCGATGGATCTCGAGTCGCGCCGCCGCTGGGAGGAGTACACGAAGGCCAAGGAAGTGATGCTCGAGCGCACGCACAGCGCCGAGTCGCCCTGGTGGGTCGTGCAGGCCGTGGACAAGAAGGCCGCCCGGCTGAACTGCATCCACCACCTCCTCACGCAGTTCCCCTACGCCGAGATCGAGCACACCGAGGTCGTGCTGCCGGAGCGCATCCGCCACGAGCACTACTCGCGCCAGGCCGTCCCCGCCGAGATGATGGTGCCGGAGGTCTACTGACCCCCTGCCCCGTCCATGCCCCTCAGTCGGAGAAGAAGTTCAGCGGCTGGCCGTCCTGGGGCTTGATGCGGGCGAAGCGCTGCACCAGGCGCGCCTGGATCGTCTCGGGCATCGGCGTGAGGCCGGTCGAGCGCACGACGCCGTCGCCGTTGAGCAGCGACCACCACACGAACTGCAGCGCCCCGCGCGCGCCCTCGGCGGTCTTGGGGTGCACGTCCAGCAGCAGGTAGGTCGTGATCGTGAGCGGCCAGGTCTGCGGCCCGGGCTGGTCGAGCAGCGTGGCGGTCTCGTCGTCCTTGCGGTTCAGGTCGGACTCCTTGACCGCGGCGCGAAAGCCTTCCGGCGACGGCGAGACGAAGCCGCCCGCGCGGTTGCGCATGCGCACGCCCGCGAGGCGGTACTGCGCGACGCGGTCGTACGAGACGTAGCCGATCGCGCCCGCCGTCGCGGCGACCGTCCTGGCGACGCCGTCGTTGCCGTCGACCGCGGTGACCGTGCCCGGCCACTTCACGAGCTGGCCCGAGCCGACCTGCCGCTTCCACTCCGGCGAGGACAGCGACAGGTAGCGCGTGAACGCGTCGTTGGTGCCGGACTTCTCCGCGCGCACGACGCGCACGATGGCCACCGGCGGCAGCTCGACGTCGGGGTTGAGCGCGGCGATGCGGCGGTCGTTCCACTTGTCGACCGCGCCGCGCATGATGTCGGCGAGGAGCTCGCCCGTCAGGCGCAGGCGCTCGTTGGCGACGCCGCGCACGTTGACCACCGGCACGATGCCGCCGATCGCACTCGGGATCTGCAGCAGGCCGTGCGACTCGAGGTCGGCCTGGCTCAGCGCGGAATCGGAGGCGCCGAAGTCGACCTCGCGCGCCTCGATGCGCTTGATGCCGTCGCCCGAGCCCGTGGGCTGGTAGCTGACCTTGGTGCCGCGCGCCTGCTCGTAGCCGCTGGCCCAGGCCTTGTAGACCGCGGACGGGAAGGTGGCGCCCGCGCCGTGCACTTCGGCGGCGGCGCGGGCGGGGGACGCGAGGACGGCGAGGCAGGCGAGCAGCAGCGCGCCCACCCGGAGAGGAGTGGTCGTCATGGAAAGGGGGCGTTGGGGTTTCCGGCGGCGTCGATGCGGACGCTGCACCGGTGCGGGACGCGTGGAGGGTCGCGGCCCTGCTGGTTCCAACGAATTATAGGGTTTACACCATGACACAACTGCGGCATCGGGCCACGAGTCGCGGATCCGGCCGCGTCCGCCGCGTCCGCCGCGTCCGCCGGGGCCGCCGGGGCCG
>DASVLN010000631.1:0-2630 GCA_036384855.1 Burkholderiaceae bacterium
CTGCGCGAGCGTCAGCTTGTCGCCGGCGCAGGCGTGCATCAGGTCGACGGCGCGCGCGAGGCCGGCCGGCTCATGGTCGGCCGGCGCCGGGGCGACGCCCGCGTGGCGCTCCAGGCACGACGCGAGGAAGCATGCCAGGCCCTGCTCGACCAGCAGCGGATCGCGTGCCGATTCCCAGCCGCGATGCAGCGCGAGGTAGCCGCGCGCGGCGGCCGGGTCGCGGACGATGGGCGGGCCGAAGCGAACGGTGCCGCCGCGGGCGGCGTCCTCGACCAACGCCTCGACGACCTCCGGCCGCGGGTAGCAGGCGACGTAGCGGAATCCCGGCGCACGCGCGCAGCCGTCGTGCACCTCGCCGGGGTTGTAGAGCGTGAGGTCGCCCGGCCCGACGCGGCGGCGGCGCCCCGCGATCGCGATCTCGCCCTCGCCGCGGACGACGGCCCCGATCACGTACTCGGCATGCGCATGCGGGGCGTAGCGATGGCGGTGCAGCGTCGCCGTCAGGCAGTCGAGCCCGTGGGCGTCGAAATAGCGGAGCTCGTCGTCGGACATGCGGGCCATCGTAGCCACGCACGGGCGCCGTGGCTTGAACAAAAGTCGCACGCGCGCCGTGCAGGTCCGACCAAGCGGCGCCGCTCGTCGCGCCGGGCGTCGCAGGTCCCATCGCCGACGCGCATGAGGAACCCTGACGACGCGGTCCGGGGGACCCCGCTGCGGGCGTCGACGCGACGGGGTGCATCGGAGACGACGAGGCGGCATCGCTCCTGGCGGACTCCTTTCCGGGTCGACCACTCCGGCGCCGCCGTGCGCGGAGCCGCGCGCCCGGGGCGATCAGGCCGCTGCCGGCGCGAAGTCGATGAAGCCGACGACCTCGGCGAGGCGGCCCTGGGCATCGAGGCGGGCGATGTCCGTGCCGCCGGCGATCGGCTCGCCACCGGCCGGACCGAGCGACCAGGAGAATCGCGCGAACTCGCCGTGCCCGTCGGGCGCGCCGCGCAGGGAGAACGCGAGCCCGGCGAACTGCGCGCGCGCCGCCTCGATCAGCGTGCCGATGTGGGCCGGCCCGGTGCCCGACATCATCGGGTCGGCATAGCGGCCGTCGGGCGTCCACAGCGCCGCGAGCAGCTGGCTGCGGCGCGCCGCGTCGGGCTCGTTCCAGGTCGCGAGGTAGCGGTCGGCGAGGGTGCGGGGATCGGTCATGGCGAGGCTCCTTGGAGGGGTGATCGCGACATTGCGATGGGGGCATCGTCGTCGCGGGCGCGCGGCGGGTCGATTACCCGGGAGGTCATGGACGCTCGCACCCCGCTCGGATACCGTGCCGGGCATGAACCTCCACGCCTCATCCACCGCCGGCGTCGGCGAGCTCGTGCGCGAGTGGCGCCAGCGCCGGCGCATGAGCCAGCTCGAGCTGGCCGGCGTCGCGGACATCTCCGCGCGCCACCTGAGCTTCGTCGAGACGGGTCGGGCCTCGCCCAGCCGCAGCATGCTGATCCGCCTGGCCGAGCGCCTGGACGTCCCGCTGCGCGCCCGCAACCAGATGCTGCATGCGGCGGGCTACGCCGCGCTCTACGCCGAGCGTCCGCTGGACGCGCCCGAGATGACCGCTGCCCGCCAGACCGTGGAAGCCGTGCTGACGGCGCACATGCCGTTCCCGGCGCTCGCCGTCGACCGCCACTGGCAGCTCGTCGCCGCCAACGAGGCGGTCGGCGCGCTGCTGGCGGGCATCGATGCCGAGCTGCTCGCGCCGCCCCTGAACGTGCTGCGCCTGAGCCTGCACCCGCGCGGGCTGGCGCCGCGCATCGCCAACCTCGGCCAGTGGCGCGCCCACCTGCTCGAGCGCCTGCAGCAGCAGGTCGACCGCTCCGGCGACCGGCGGCTCGTCGCGCTGCACGCGGAGCTCGTCGAGCTCTCGCCACCCGGTCCGCACGACCTCCACGACCACGCCGCGCCCGAGCCCGGCGCCGTCGCCGTGCCGCTGCGCCTGCGCGTCGACGACGACGAGCCCCTGGCCTTCCTCAGCACGACCACCGTCTTCGGCACGCCGGTGGACGTCACGCTGTCGGAGCTGGCGCTCGAATGCTTCTACCCGGCCGACGATCGCACGAGGCGGCACCTGCAGGGCGCGCGCGGCTGAGCGGCGCACCGCGCGGGCGCAGCGCTTGCCGGGCGAGCCGCATGCCCGTCGTCATCGGCACCGCCGGCTGGAACATCCCGCACGATGCGGCCGACGCGTTCGATGCGCCGGATACGGGCTCGCACCTGGAGCGCTACGCGCGCGTGCTGGCCGGCGTCGAGGTGAACTCCTCGTTCCACCGACCCCACCGGCGCGCGACCTGGGCGCGCTGGGCCGCGTCCACGCCGCCCGGCTTCCGCTTCTCGGCCAAGCTGCCGCGCGCCATGACCCACGACGCACGGCTGCGCGTGGACGACGCGGCCCTCGACGAATTCCTGGCGCAGGCCGGCGGCCTCGGCGACAAGCTGGCCGTGCTGCTGGTGCAATTGCCGCCGTCGCTCGCGTTCGAGTGCGACGTCGCGCTCGACTTCTTCGCGCGCCTGCGCGCACGCACCGGCGCGGCCATCGCCTGCGAGCCGCGCCATCGCAGCTGGTTCGAGGCCGGCGCGGACGCGGC
>DASVLN010000632.1:0-2129 GCA_036384855.1 Burkholderiaceae bacterium
CTGGCCGTCGCGCGCACGCGCCTGCACGGCCGCGCGCTGGGGGTGCTGGCGGGCGCGGTCGTCGCGTGGCTGGCGCTCGGCGGCTGGATCTTCTGGAACACCAACGTCCTCAACACCTACACGACGCAGCCGGCGCTCGACCGCCGGGCCGCCGACATGGAGAAGGCGCTGCTGCCCTTCGAGTCCGTCCCGCAGCCGCGCGTGGCCGAGCTCGCGCTGGGCGTGCAGCTGTGGCCGCGCCAGGCGCGCGCCGTCACCCGCGGGCGCTACACGATCGTCAACCGCGGCACGCAGCCCATCGCCACGCTGCACCTGCAATGGGCCGCGGGCCTGCGGCTGGACGCGATCGACCTGCCCGGCGCGACGGTGCAGCAGGACTGGCCGCGCTTCCACTACCGCGTCTACCGGCTCGCCGTGCCGCTGCAGCCGGGCGAGCGCCGCGTCCTCGGCTTCACGACGACGCTGGAGGAGCGCGGCTTTCCCAACGACCGGCCGCTCACGGACATCGTCGCCAACGGCACCTTCCTCGACGACTCGATGATCGCGCCGACGATCGGCTTCTCGCGCGGCGAGCTGCTGAAGGATCGCTTCAAGCGCCGCAAGTACGGCCTGCCGCCCGATCTGCCGCTGCCCGCGCGCTCGGACGACCGCGCCCGCGCCTTCAACGCGTTCGTGCGCGACAGCGACTGGGTCGACACCGACGTCACCGTGACCACCGACGCCGACCAGACGCCGGTCGCGCCGGGCCGCATCGTCGCCGACACCGGGCTGCGCGCGGACCCCGACGCGCGCCGCACCGTGCGCTTCCGCAGCGACGCGCCGATCCTGCGGGCGTTCTCGATCCAGTCGGCGCGCTACGACGTGCGCCGCGCCACCTGGCACGCGGCGAGCGGCCGCGACGTCGACCTCGCGGTCTACTACACGCCGGGCCATGAATACAACGTCGACCGCATGCTCGACCGCATGCGCACCGCGCTGGCGCTGGACAGCGAGCGCTTCGGCCCCTACCCGTTCGCGCAGGCCCGCATCGTGGAGTTCCCGGCCTACCGCGAATTCGCGCAGTCCTTCGCCAACACGATCCCCTTCTCCGAGGCCATCGGCTTCGTGCAGCGCTGGAGCGGCGACCCGACGAAGATCGACGTCGCGAGCTACGTGACCGCGCACGAGATCGCGCACCAGTGGTGGGGCCACCAGCTCGTGCCGGCGCAGCAGGAGGGCGCGGCCATGCTGACCGAGTCCTTCGCGCAGTATTCCGCCATGCTCGCGATGGAGAAGGTCTACGGGCCCGACGCGGTGCGCCGCTTCCTGCGCTGGGAACTCAACCGCTACCTGCGCGGCCGCGGCAGCGAGGTGCAGGACGAGCGCCCGCTCGCGCGCGTGCAGGACGGCCAGCAGTACGTCTACTACAACAAGGGCTCGCTGGCGATGTACTGGGCCAGCGAGGCGCTCGGCGGGGACGTGATGGACCGCGCGCTGCGCCGCATGCTCGACGCGCACGCCTTCAAGGGCCCGCCGTACCCGAACACCGCCGATTTCCTCGCCGTCCTGCGCCAGGAGGCCGGACCGGGCCACGACACGCTGATCGACGACCTGTTCGAGCGCATCACGCTGCTGGACCTGAGCGCCTCGAACGCCGTCGCCCGCAAGCGCGCCGACGGCCGCTGGGTCGTCGCCTTCGACGTCGACGCGCACAAGTTCTACGCCGACGGCAGCGGCCGCCAGTCCGAGGCGCCGATGGACGAGAAGGTCGAGATCGGCGTCTTCACCGCCGAGCCGGGCGGGCGCGGCTTCACGGCGGCCGACAAGCTCCTGCTGCAGCAGCAGGACATCGCGACGGGCCGCCAGCACGTCGAGGTCGTGGTCGACCGCGCGCCCGCGTGGGTGGGCGTCGACCCGTACAACAAGCGCATCGACCGCAATGCCGAGGACAATCTGGCCCGGGTGACCCTCGCGGGCTCCTGAGGCGCCCGCGGGCGCCCCGAAGCGGCCGGGCCGCCGCCTTGCGGATCCGGCCGCCGGCCCCACATGCGGGCGTTCCAAGGAGCCAGGATGATCAGGTTGTGGATGCTCAGCGCCGCGGTGCACGCCTACGTGGCGCTGCGGCTGGCGCCCGGCGTGGCGGCGGTGGC
>DASVLN010000633.1:0-4645 GCA_036384855.1 Burkholderiaceae bacterium
ATCGCCAGCGTCACCAGCGCGCTTGCGGCCGACACGTTCCGCCTCAACGAGGTCCTGCGCGCGATCCTGTCGACGATGCATCGCGCGCTCGGCTTCCGCTGCGTCGTGTTCGGCCTGCGCGATCCGAAGTCCGGCGTCATCACCGGCCGCTTCGGCCTCGGCGACGCGGCGCCCGCGCTGTCCGCGCAGCTGCGCGTGGACGTCAACCCGAACGGGCCGATCGACCTGCTCAGCGTCGCCTGCAAGAAGGCGGCGGACACGCTGATCTCCGACGCCGCCGCGGACAACGTCCGCAGCCGCCTCCCGACCTGGCTTCAGCGCGAGGCCGGCGCGCGCTGCTTCGTGCTGCTGCCGCTGACGATGAAGAGCGCGCCGTTCGCCCTGATCTACGCCGACTGTGCGACGCCCGGCGGCATCGCGCTGGGCGACCGCGAGCTGAGCCTGCTGCGCACGCTGCGCAACCAGGCGGTGATGGCGTTCAAGACTGCCGCCTGAGGCGGACCTGCGGAGGGCGACGCCTCAAGGATCGCCGGTCCCCGCCGAAATGCAGCGAACGGATTCCCGCGCGTGCCGTGTGCGCGGGAGCCTCCACGACGACGACGCGGCCCGACCGACTGAGAGACCGAAGAGGTGTCCATGTTCTCCTGGTTCGACAACCTGCGCATCGGCGCCAAGCTGATCGTCGTCCTGTCCGCGGTGCTCGCGCTCACCGGCCTGGTCGGTGCGATCTCCATCGTCCAGCTCGATCGCCTGAGCGGCGACGCGCAGCAGCTCGCCGGCTCCGCGCTGCCCCGCGTGCGGGTGGTGGCGGGCATCCGCACGACGGTGCTGGAGCTGCGCGTGCTGCAGTACGCGCACATGCTGTCGGACTCCGAGCAGGAGCAGGCGCAGCTCAAGGACCAGATCAAGGGCCTGGCGGCGCGCGTGGCCGACCTGCGCCGCCAGTACGAGCCGATGATCGCCTCGCCCGACGAGCGCTCGGCGTACGAGGCCTTCGGCAAGTCCTGGGACGGCTACGTGCAGCGCAACGAGCAGGTGCTGCAGCTGACCGGCGACTTCGGCATGCAGGCCATGGGCGGCGACTACCGCAAGGCCTTCGATGCGACGACCGGCAGCCTCGCGGCGATCCTGAAAGTCAACGACCGCGGCATCGACGAGCTCTCGCGCGCGACGCAGTCGACGGCGGCGCAGACCCGGGCCGTCATCTGCGGCGCGGTCGCGGCGGCGGTGGCCCTGGGCATCGCGCTGGCAATGGTGATGGCGCGCCGCATCGCCGGCTCGCTGGCGGTGGCCGCGGCGCGCGCCCGCGACGTGGCCAAGGGCGATCTCACGCGCGCCATCCCGGCCGGCGGCCACGACGAGGTGGGCCGGCTGCTGTCGGCGCTCGGCGAGATGCAGGACGGCCTGCGTTCGCTCGTGAGCACCGTGCGCTCGGGCGTGGAGTCGGTGGCCTCGTCCTCGGCCGAGATCGCCACCGGCAACATGAACCTGTCCACGCGCACTGAGCAGCAGTCGGGCAACCTGCAGCAGACGGTCTCGGCGATCCACCAGATGGCATCGCACCTGCGTCGCAGCATGGAATCGGCGCAGCAGGCCAACCAGCTCGCGCGCAGCGCCACCGAGGTCGCCCAGCGCGGCGGCGGCGCGGTGCAACAGGTCGTGCACACGATGGGCGACATCAGCGATGCGTCGCGCCGCATCACCGACATCATCGGCGTGATCGACGGCATCGCCTTCCAGACCAACATCCTGGCGCTGAACGCCGCGGTCGAGGCCGCGCGGGCGGGCGAACAGGGGCGCGGCTTCGCGGTCGTCGCCGGCGAGGTGCGCGCGCTGGCCCAGCGCAGCGCGCAGGCGGCCCACGAGATCAAGGGCCTCATCGGCGCCTCGGCGGAGAAGGTGGAGCTCGGCGCGCGCCTGGTGCAGGACGCCGGCCACACGATGGAGGAGATCGTCGGCTCGGTGCGTCGGGTCGGCGACATCATCGGCGAGATCAGCAGCGCGGCCGCCGAGCAGACCACCGGCATCGACCAGATCAACGACGCGGTGACGCAGCTCGACGCGATGACGCAGCAGAACGCCGCGCTCGTCGAACAGAGCGCCGCGGCCGCCGAGAGCCTGCGCGAGCAGGGCTCGCGGCTGAACGTCGCGGTGGCGCGCTTCCACCTGGCCTGAGCGACGCGCCGGGCCGCGGCGTGGAAAAATCAGGCCATGCTGGCCTGCCTCTTGCCGCTGTCACCGACCCGGGCGTCGGCTCGGCTGCCGACTTCGTCCCGCGGTGCGCCGTTCGAGGACGTCCGCCGGGCGCCTGACGCATGAACGACGAAGCCGCGATCACGCTGCGCGCCGTCGCGCGGGCTTCGGACGTGCAGGCGCTGCGCACGCTCGACGCGAGCCACCTGGCGCGCTCGGTGATCGAGGTGGAGGCCAGCGAATCCGGCTTCGTGCTGCGTGAAGTCGCGTGCGGCCTGCCGTTCACGAAGACCTACGACGCCGACGGCATCGCCCGCGACTTCGAGCACGCCGACCTGCGCTGCATCGCCGAGGACGCGTCGGGCAGGATGCTGGGCGTCGCGATCGCGTGCCGCGAGTCGTGGAACCGCAGCGTCCTCGTCACCGGTTTGTTCGTCGTGTCGACGCATCGCGGGCTCGGCCTGGGGCGCCGGTTGCTGACCGACCTCGAGCGCCAGGCGGACGCGGGCGATGCGCGCTGCCTGCTGGTGGAGACGCAGAACACGAACGTCGCAGCCGTGCGCTTCTATCGCGCCCTCGGCTTCGCGCTGTGCGGCGTGAACGTCGCCCTCTACGACCCCGCGACGGTGCGTGCAGGCGAATGCGCGCTGTACTTCATGCGGCCCCTGCCGTCGCGAGCGTAGCGGTCGTTTCGTCCGTGTGCCGCGTTGCCCGCCGTGCCAGCGGAATCGGTCGGGCGCTACCGCGGGGCGGAACCGGCCTCGACCCGCCGGCCGCCAGGGCCTCGACCGGTCACAGCGCGCCCAGGGCCTTGCGCTGCTTCGTGTAGGCCCACCAGGGCGCGGGCGGCGCACCATGCATGAAGTCGACGACCGCCAGCAGCGTGTCGAGCACGCAGGGGTCGTGGCGCTGGCCGGTGGCCTCGCACAGCGCGCGATAGAGCTGCAGGCCATCACGGCCCTTGAGCGCCTGCGGCGTATGGATGCCCAGCAGGCGCAGATCGGCCGCCATCGCGGGGCCGACGTTGGGCAACTGCTCCAGCGCGTGGCAGTCCTCGGCCGTCGCCGCCTTGGGCGCCTTGATCGCGGCGCGCGGCAGCGGGACGACCGGATCCAGCGTGCCCACCGGCGGCCTCGTCAGTTGAACATGTTGTTGCGCACCAGCCCCACCGCGATGCCCTCGAGCTCGAAGTCGACGTCGCCGAAGGGCACGACGATGGGCTGGAAGTCCGGGTTCTCGGGCAGCAGCTCGATGGTGGTGCGAGTGCGGCGGAAGCGCTTGACCGTGACCTCGTCGCCCAGGCGCGCGACCACGATCTGGCCGTTGCGGGCTTCCCGGCTCTTCTGCACCGCCAGCAGGTCGCCGTCCAGGATGCCGGCGTCGCGCATGCTCATGCCTTTCACCTTGAGCAGGTAGTCGGGCCGGCGCGGAAACATCGAGGCTTCCAGCAGGTAGGTCTGCTCGACGTGCTCCTGCGCGAGGATGGGCGAGCCGGCCGCCACGCGCCCGACCAGCGGCAGCGTCAGCTGCGAGAGGCTGGGCAGCGGCAGCGAGAATTGCTTGCCGCGCGCCTCGTTGAGCGCCCGCAGTGTGTCAGACTTCAGCCGGATGCCGCGGGACGTCCCGCCGACGAGCTCGATCACGCCCTTGCGGGCGAGGGCCTGCAGGTGCTCCTCCGCGGCGTTGGCCGACTTGAAGCCCAGCTCGTTGGCGATCTCGGCCCGGGTGGGGGGCGCGCCGGTGCGCTCGATCGCGCCCTGCACCAGGTCGAGGATCTGCTGCTGGCGGGCGGTGAGCTTGGGCGATTCGACATCCATGGCGTCCGGGTCCGCAGGAGACTCGCGTCCCGCAGCGGGCATCTGGTTGTTCATACAGTTCTGTATTTTTATCCAAGGTTTCGAAGAATGCAAAGGTCCTTGCCGCTCGTCGTGATCCTGGCCACCGGCGGCACCATCGCCGGCAGCGCCGCGACCGCGACGGACACCACCGGCTACCGCGCGGGCGCACTGGGCGTGGAGGCGCTCATCGCCGCCGTGCCGGCGCTCGCCGCCCACCGGCTCGAGTCGGAGGCGGTCGCCGCGATCGACAGCAAGGACATGGACATCGAGACCTGGCAGCGCCTGGCCGCGCGTGTCGCGCACCACCTCGCGCGGCCGGAGGTCGCCGGCGTCGTCGTCACGCACGGCACGGACACGCTGGAGGAGACCGCGTACTTCCTGCACCGCGTGCTCGCGCCGGCCAAGCCGGTCGTGCTGACGGCGGCGATGCGTCCCGCGAGCGCACTCTCGCCCGACGGCCCGGCCAACCTGCTCGACGCCGTCTACGTGGCCGGCACGCCGGGCGCGCGCGGGGTGTGCCTCGCGTTCGGCGGCGCGGTGTGGCACCCGGTCGGGCTGCGCAAGGTGCACACGCTGCGCACCGCGGCCTTCGACGCCGGCGACGCCGGGCCCAT
>DASVLN010000634.1:0-2097 GCA_036384855.1 Burkholderiaceae bacterium
GCGTGCCAGCCCGGTGCGCGAGACGCTGCGCTTCACGCTGACGGCCATCGCCTGCAGCCTCGTCGGCGCGACGGTCGGGGAGGGCACGCTGTGCTGGCTCGGGCTGGTGCCGCGGCCGGAGCTGTTCTTCGGCTGGATGACCTGGTGGCTGGGCGACGCCTGCGGCATGCTGGTGGTGACGCCGGGCTTGCTGCTGCTGGCCGACCCGCGCCTGCGCGACGACCGCCTGACGCTCCAGGCCTTTCCGCTGATGTGCCTGGGCCTGGGCCTGACTGCGTTCAGCACCTTCGCGGTGGGCCTCGTCGATCGCGATGCCCACATCGAGCGCTTCCGTGCCGACACCGGTCGGCTCGCGATGACGCTGCAGGGCCACGTGGAGCTCGCGCTGCGCGACCTCGAGGCGCTGCAGCACGCGTTCTACAAGGCCGACCTCGACCGCGACGAATTCCACGCCCTGTGCGCGCCGCTGCTCGCGCGCAGCCCGTGGCAATCGACCTTCGAGTGGCTGCCCCGCGTCGCAGCCGCCGACCGCGACCCGTTCGAGACCTCGCCGTCGGGGCTGGGCGGCATCTCGATCCGCGAGGTCGATCCGAGCGGCGCCGTCGTGCGCGCCGGCTCGCGCGCCGAGTATTTCCCGGTCGCGTGGACCGAGCCCGAGGCCGGCCGCGAGACGCTGCGCGGGCTCGACCACGCGGCCGACGCCGAGCGCGGCACGGCGCTCGCGCGGGCCCGCGGGACGGGCGCGACGACGTCCTCGCCGCCGCTCTCGACGATCGCCTACAGTCCCGACGAGCGCGTCGTGCAGACGCTCTACATCGCGGTCGGCGGCACCGGCGAACGCCTGGGCGAGCCCTTCGAGCCGGCACGCGTGCGCGGCCTGGTGGCCGCGACGATGGACCTCGCGTCGATGCTGCAGGCCTCCATCGCGCAGATGGGCACGAGCGACGCGACGGCCCTGCTTTACGACCCCGATGCGCCGCACGCCGCCAGCCTGCTGTGGCGCGGCGGCGGCGCGGTCGAGACGGTGGTGCCGGTGGAGCGCGACCGCCTGCTCGCGGCGATGACCGGCGGGGTGTCGCAGCGGCTGTGGATCCGCGTCGGCGACCGCCGCTGGGGCCTGGCCGCGCAGCCCACGTGGGCCAGCACGATGCCGCATCCGAGCTGGCTGCAGGGCGCGGTGCTGTGCAGCGGGCTCGCGTTCACCGGACTGCTCACGGCCTTCCTCGTCGTGCGCCGGCGCCGCGACGAGGCGCTCGAATCCGCCCGCGACCAGCTCGAGCAGCAGGTACGCGCCCGCACGCAGGATCTCGCGGCCACCAACGGGCGTCTCCTCGAGGAGATCGCCGGCCACCGCCGCACCGAGCAGCTGCTGCAGGACGCGCGCCGCAACGCCGAGGCGGCCAACCGCGCGAAGTCCCAGTTCCTCGCCAACATGAGCCACGAGATCCGCACGCCGCTGAACGCCGTCCTCGGCTACACGCAACTGCTGATCGAGGACAAGCGCCAGCCGTCCGACAGCCGCGAGCGCCTGCGCATCATCCACGGCGCCGGCCAGCGCCTGCTGGGGCTGATCAACGACGTGCTCGACCTGGCCAAGATCGAGGCCGGCGGCCTGCAGGTGCATGTCGAGCCGATCGACCTGCGGCGCGAGCTCGAGGAGATCGGCACGCTGGTCGCGCCGCGCGTCCAGGCCAAGGGCCTCGCGCTGCGCGTGGACATCGACCTCGACTCGGACGCCGCGGTGCTGGCCGACCGCGCCAAGTTCGGCCAGATCGTGCTGAACCTGCTGGGCAACGCGCTGAAGTTCACCGACGCCGGCACCATCGCGCTGCGCGCGTGGCGGTCGGGCGGCGACACGATCGTCGAGGTCGAGGATACCGGCCCGGGCATGGACGCGCAGGAGCTCGCGTCGGTCTTCACCGCATTCCGCCAGGGCGCGGCCGGCGTCGACAAGGGCGGCACCGGACTCGGCCTGAACCTGTCGCGGCACCTGGCGACCGCGCTCGGAGGCGAGCTCTCGATCACGAGCACCCCGGGCCGCGGCACCCGCGTCTGCCTGCGCCTGCCGATGGCCGAGGCCGGCGTGGCGGCGGTGGC
>DASVLN010000635.1:0-4077 GCA_036384855.1 Burkholderiaceae bacterium
CACTTCGGCCGCGCGACGCTGGGCGAGGCGCTCCACGCCGTGGTGGTGCCGGCGGTCGACGTCGCGCGCAGCCACGCGAAGATCTTCAAGTCGCCGCGCGCCGGGCGCGCCGAGCGCGACAAGGGCCTCGCGGTCGTGGACGTCGCGATGGCCGCCTGCGCCGCGCCGGCCTACTTTCCCTGCGCGCGCGCCGGCGGGCGCCTGTATGCCGACGGCGGGCTCTTCGCGGTGGCGCCCGACCAGGTCGCGATGCACGAGGCCGAGCACTTCGACCGCATCGCGCCCGCCCGGATGCGCATGCTGTCGATCGGCACGGCGGCGCGCCACTACCGGCCGGCGCGCGCGATCGACCCGCAGGCCGGCGCGGTCGGCTGGCTCGCGGACGGCCGCCTGATGCTCACGCTCGTCTCGGCGCAGCAGCAGCATGTCGCCGCCATGATGGCCGACCGGCTCGGCGACCGCTACCTGCGGGTCGACGCGGACTGGGTGCCGCAGGCCGGGCTGGGCATCGACGTCGCCACCGCGCAGGCGCGCGAGTACCTGAAGGCGCGGGCGCGGCGCACCGTCGAGGCGCTGCCGCGGGCCGCCATCGGGCCCTTCCTCGCGCTTCGCGATGCGTAGCGGGCGGCGGCGAGCGCAGCAGGACGGTGCCCTGCGTTGAGCGCCCGCAATCGCCGCGCGCCGGCGCGCCCTAGGGTGACGGCGATGAATCCGCAGAACCGCCCGATCGCCGAAGCGTTCGTCCAGATCGCCAACCTCCTCGAGCTGCAGCGCGCCGACCCGGTGCGCGTGCGCGCCTATCGCAAGGCGTCGCAGGCGATCGGCGCATTGCCGGACAGCGTGCGGGCGCTCGTGCACCAGGGACGCGCGCTGGACGACGTCACTGCGCTCGGCGAGCCCCTGGCCGGCGCCGCGGTCGAGCTCGCCGAGACGGGCTCGTGCGCGCTGCTGCAACGCCTGCACGCGGAGATCCCGCCCGACTTCAACGAGCTGCTCGAGCTGCCCGGCCTGGGCCCGCAGCGCGTGCGCACGCTGCACGAGGAGCTGGGCGTGCGGACGATCCGCCAGCTCCATGACGCGGCGGCGGCAGGTCGTCTGCAGTCGCTCGCGGGCTTCGGGCCGCGGCTCGAGCAGCAGCTCCTGCGCGCGACCGCCGCCAGCCTCTCCCGCGTCCGGCGCCTGCGCCGCGACCAGGCGAGGCCGGTGGCGCGCGCGATGAGCGACTGGCTCCTCGGCATCGACGGCGTCCGCCGGGTCGAGGTCGCCGGCTGCCTGCGCCGCGAGTGCGAGAGCGTCGGCGACGTGAACCTCGTCGCGCAGTGCAGCGACGACCGCAAGATCGTGTCGGCGCTGTGCGCGCATCCCGAGGTCCGCGAGGTGCCGTATGCCGGCCGGGCCCGGGCGGGCGTCGTGCTGGCCGACGGCGCCCGCGTCGACCTGCAGGTCTCCGGCGAGGCCGAGTTCGGCGCCCACTGGCTCGCGCGCACGGGATCCGCGGCGCACGTCCGCGCGCTCTCGCTGCGCGCCCGCCACGCCCGCCTGACGCTGGACGAGACCGGGCTGCGCCGCGACGGGCGCCAGGTCGACGACGGCTCCGAGGCCTCGATCTACCGGCAGCTCGACCTCGCGTTCATCCCGCCCGAGCTGCGCGAGGACGCCGGCGAGATCGAGGCGGCCGCCCAGGGCACCCTGCCGGCGTTGGTGCGGCGCGACGACCTGGTCGGGGACCTGCGCGTGCGCACCCGCGTCGGCGCGGCGGAGACTCCCCTGGCGGCGATCGTGGAGGACGCACGCGCGCGCGGGCTGTCCTACATCGCCGTCGCCGACCCGGCGCGCCGCCTCGTGTCCGACCGCGCGAGCGACCTCGACCGGCTTGCCGCGCAGATCGACGAGATCGACCGCCTCAACGAGGCCCTGGCCGGACGCTTCGTGGTGCTCGCCGGGGTGCATGCCGGCATCCTCGAGGACGGCCGCCTGAACGTCCCCGACGCCATCCTCGGCCGGGTCGACCTGGTGTTCGCGAGCCTGGAGGTCGCGCTCGACCTGACACGCACGCGCCAGACCGACCGCCTCCTGCGCGCGCTGGACAACCGCTTCCTCAGCATCCTCGCCGCGCCGACGGGCCGTCGGGTGGAGGAACGCCGCGGCGCGGCCTTCGACCTCGCGCGCGTGCTGCGAAAGGCGCGCGAGCGCGGCTGCTTCGTGGAGCTCGACGGCCGCCCCGACCGCCTCGACCTCGACGCCGCCGGCTGCCGCCTCGCGGGCGAGCTGGGCGTGCTCGTCGCCGTCGATTCCTGCGCCTGCGACGCCGCCGGCTTCGACGCGCTGGACGACGGCGTCGGGCAGGCGCGCCGAGGCGGCCTCGAGGCCCGGCAGGTGCTCAACACCCGGCCCGTCGAGGAGCTGCGCCGGCTGCTCGCCCCGACGATGTCGCATTGACCGCCAGGGTTGAGCAGGCGCAAGCCGGCCAGGCGCCGGCCGGCGGATAACGGACGTCGCGCGCCCGCGCCTTGCGACCGCCCCCATGTCCGACGCGACCGATCATCCGCCCTCCCCCGCGCCCCGCTGCCTGGTCACCGGCGGCTCGGGCTTCCTGGGCATCAACCTCGTGCGGCACCTGCTGGGCCTCGGCTGGACGCTGCGCACGCTCGACATCGCCCCGTTCGACTACCCGGAACGGCATCGCATCGACGCGGTGCTCGGAGACATCCGCGACCCGGCGATGGTCGCGCGCGCCGTGGACGGCATGGACGCCGTCGTCCACTGCGCGGCGGCGCTGCCGCTCGCGCCCGACGCGGACATCCTGTCCACCGGCGTGCTCGGCACCGGGACGCTGCTGTCGGCCGCGCGGCGATCGCGGGTCGGGCGCTTCGTGTTCATCTCGTCGACGGCGGTCTACGGCGTGCCCGACGAGCGGCCGATCCCCGAGACCCATCGCCTCGTCGGCGTCGGCGCCTACGGCCGCTCGAAGATCGAGGCCGAGCGCCTGTGCGAGCGCGCGCGGGCGGACGGCCTGTGCACGCCGATCCTGCGGCCGAAGACCTTCGTCGGCCCGGAGCGGCTCGGCGTGTTCGAGCTGCTGTACGACTGGGCCGCGCAGGGCCGGGGCTTTCCGGTCCTGGGCCGCGGCGACAACCCGTACCAGCTCCTCGACGTGCGCGACCTGTGCGAGGTCATCGAGCGCTGCCTGACGGGGCCGCGAGACGCCGTCGACGACTGCTTCAACGTCGGCGCGGCGAGCTTCGGCACGATGGCCGACAACGTGCAGTGCGTGCTCGATCGCGCCGGCTTCGGCGCGCGCGTCGCGCACCTGCCGGCCCGCCCGGCAGTGTGGCTGCTGAGGGCGCTGCGCGCCGTGGGCCTGTCGCCGCTGTATCCCTGGATCTACGAGACGGCGGGCCACGACAGCGAGGTCGCCATCGACAAGCTCCGCTCGCGCCTCGGCTACTCCCCGCCGCACTCGAACGCGGCCGCGCTGGCGGCCAACTACGACTGGTACCTCGCGCACCGGCGGGAATTCGCGCGGCGCCGCGGCGTCACCCATCGCCTGCCCTGGAAGCGCGGGGCGCTGGGGCTCGCCAAGGTGTTCTTCTGATGCTCGCGCCCGAAGCGCTCGGCCAGGCGCCGCCGCATTGCAGCCCGGCGGCCGCGCCTGCGCGCGCGGACGATCCGCCCCTGGTGGTGGACCTGGACGGCACGCTGCTGCGCACCGATTCGCTGGTCGAGTCGCTGTTCGTGCTCGCCAAGCGGCGCCCGGCCAGCCTGCTCGCCCTGCCTTGCGCGCTGCGGCGCGGCCGCGCGGCGTTCAAGCGATGGGTCGCCGTGCGCGCCCGGCCCGAGCTCGAGACCCTTCCGTTCGACGAGCCGATGATGGATCTCCTGCGCGCCGAGAAGCGCCGCGGCCGTCGCCTGGTCCTCGCCACGGGCGCCGACCAGCTGCTCGCCCAGGCGATCGCGGATCGCCTGGACCTCTTCGACGAGGTGCTGGCGAGCGACGGCCGGCGCAACCTCGCGGGCCAGGTCAAGGCGGAGCGCCTGGTCGCGGCCTACGGCGCGCGCGGCTTCGACTACGCGGGC
>DASVLN010000636.1:0-10099 GCA_036384855.1 Burkholderiaceae bacterium
GTCGGGCGTCGTCGCCGGCAACACGGCCCTTTGCACCGTCGGCCGCACCGGCAACGACCTGCATTATCGCGGCTACGACATCCTCGACGTCGCGACCACGTGCGAGTTCGAGGAAATCGCGTACCTCCTCGTGCATGGCAAATTGCCGACGCGCGCCGAGCTTGCCGGCTACAAGTCGAAGCTGAAATCGATGCGCGGCGTGCCGGCTTCGGTCAAGCGCGTGCTCGAAGAGCTGCCCGCGTCGACGCATCCGATGGACGTCATGCGCACGGCCGTGTCGGCGATCGGCTGCGCACTGCCCGAAAAGGACGATCACAACGCGCCGGGCGCGCGCGACATTGCCAATCGGCTCATGGCATCGCTCGGCTCGATGCTGCTCTACTGGTATCACTTCGCGTTCAACGGCAAGCGCATCGACGTCGAGACCGATGACGATTCGATCGGCGGGCATTTCCTGCATCTCCTGCACGGGGAGAAGCCGAGCGATCTCTGGGTGCGTTCGATGCACACGTCCTTGATCCTCTATGCCGAGCACGAGTTCAACGCATCGACGTTTACCGCTCGCGTCATCGCCGGCACCGGCAGCGACATGCATTCGTGCATCGCGGGCGCGATCGGCGCGCTGCGCGGCCCGAAGCACGGCGGCGCGAACGAAGTCGCGTTCGAGATCCAGAAGCGCTACGACACGCCGGACGAGGCAGAAGCCGACATCCGCGCGCGTGTCGAGAAGAAGGAGGTCGTCATCGGCTTCGGCCATCCCGTCTACACGGTCAGCGATCCGCGCAACAAGGTGATCAAGGACGTCGCGCGCGAGCTATCGGCCGCGCAGGACAACACGAAGATGTTCGACATCGCCGAGCGCCTCGAATCGACGATGTGGGCGATCAAGAAAATGTTCCCGAATCTCGACTGGTTCAGCGCCGTCAGCTACCACATGATGGGCGTGCCCACCGCGATGTTCACGCCGCTGTTCGTGATCTCGCGCACGTCGGGCTGGTCGGCGCACGTGATCGAGCAGCGCATCGACAACAAGATCATTCGCCCGAGCGCGAACTACACCGGCCCGGAAGACCTCGCGTTCGTGCCGATCGCGCAACGCACTTAAGCTGTCTTCCGGCATCGCGGGCACCGGGCTCGGTGCCCGTTTTCCTTTTCCGGGGTCGCGCGACCCCGCCGTCCGCAAGGCCAAGGCCATGACCATGAACGCCGCCCACCGCAAGCGCCTGCCCGGCACCTCGCTCGACTACTTCGACGCCCGCGAGGCCGTCGAGGCGATCCGGCCGGGCGCCTGGGCCACCCTGCCCTACACCGCGCGCGTGCACGCCGAGAACCTGGTGCGCCGCTGCGATCCGGCCATCCTCGGCGAGTGCCTCGCGCAGGTCGCCGAGCGCCGGCGCGACCGCGACTTCCCGTGGTTCCCGGCGCGCGTGGTCTGCCACGACATCCTCGGCCAGACCGCGCTGGTCGACCTCGCCGGCCTGCGCGACGCGATCGCCGAGCAGGGCGGCGACCCGGCGCTGGTCAACCCGGTGGTGCCGGTGCAGCTGATCGTCGACCACTCGCTGGCCGTCGAGTGCGGCGGCGACGACCCCGACGCGTTCGCAAAGAACCGCGCGATCGAGGACCGGCGCAACGAGGACCGCTTCCACTTCATCGACTGGACGAAGCGCGCGTTCCGCAACGTCGACGTGATCCCGCCGGGCAACGGCATCATGCACCAGATCAACCTGGAGCGGATGTCGCCGGTCGTGCACGCGCAGGACGGCGTCGCCTTCCCGGATACGCTGGTGGGTACCGACAGCCACACGCCGCACGTCGACGCGCTGGGCGTGATCGCGGTGGGCGTGGGCGGCCTCGAGGCCGAGAACGTGATGCTGGGCCGCGCGTCGTGGATGCGGCTGCCGGAGATGGTGGGCGTCGAGCTGAGCGGCAAGCTGGCGGCGGGCCTGACGGCGACCGACCTCGTGCTCGCGCTCACCGAGTTCCTGCGCAAGTCCAAGGTCGTCGGCGCCTACCTCGAGTTCCGCGGCCCCGGCGCCGCGACGCTCACGCTGGGCGACCGCGCGACGATCTCCAACATGGCGCCCGAGTACGGCGCGACGGCGGCGATGTTCGCGATCGACGACCAGACGCTCGCCTACCTGCGCCTGACCGGCCGCGCGGACGAGCAGGTCGCGCTGGTCGAGGCCTATGCGAAGGCCGCGGGCCTGTGGGCCGCCGACCTGGCGCACGCGACCTACGACCGCACGCTGTCGTTCGACCTGTCCACGGTCGTGCGCAACATGGCCGGGCCGTCGAACCCGCACGCGCGCGTCGCGACCGCCGACCTCGCCGCCAAGGGCATCGCCGGCGCGTGGACCGAGACGCCGGGCCTCATGCCCGACGGCGCCGTCATCATCGCGGCCATCACGAGCTGCACCAACACGAGCAACCCGCGCAACGTGATCGCCGCGGGCCTGCTCGCGCGCAACGCCAACCGCGCGGGCCTGGCGCGCAAGCCCTGGGTCAAGAGCTCGCTCGCGCCGGGCTCCAAGGCCGTGACGCTGTACCTCGAGGACGCCGGCCTGCTGCCCGAGCTCGAGAAACTGGGCTTCGGCGTCGTCGCCTATGCCTGCACGTCGTGCAACGGCATGTCCGGCGCGCTCGATCCGAAGATCCAGCAGGAGATCGTCGAGCGCGACCTCTACGCGACCGCGGTGCTCTCGGGCAACCGCAACTTCGACGGCCGCATCCACCCGTACGCGAAGCAGGCCTTCCTCGCCTCGCCGCCGCTGGTCGTCGCCTACGCGATCGCCGGCACGATCCGCTTCGACATCGAGAAGGACGTGCTCGGCAAGACGGCCGACGGCCGGGATATCCGCCTGGCCGACCTCTGGCCGACCGACGCGGAGGTCGACGCCATCCTCGCCCGCAGCGTGAAGCCCGAGTACTTCCGCCAGGTCTACGAGCCGATGTTCGCGATCCGTCCCGCGGACGCCGCGAGCGTGACGCCGCTGTACGACTGGCGCCCGCAGTCGACCTACATCCGCCGTCCGCCCTACTGGGAAGGCGCGCTGGCCGGCGAGCGCACGCTGCGCGGCATGCGGCCGCTGGCGATCCTGCCGGACAACATCACAACCGACCACCTCTCGCCGTCCAACGCGATCCTGCCGGACAGCGCCGCGGGCGAGTACCTTGCGCGCATGGGCCTGCCGGAGGAGGACTTCAACTCCTACGCCACCCACCGCGGCGACCATCTCACCGCGCAGCGCGCGACCTTCGCCAACCCCACGCTGAAGAACGAGATGGTGCGCAACGCCGACGGCGGCCAGCGCGCGGGCTCGCTCGCGCGCGTCGAGCCCGAGGGCCGGGTGATGCGCATGTGGGAGGCGATCGAGGCCTACATGGCGCGCCGCCAGCCGCTGATCATCGTCGCCGGCGCCGACTACGGCCAGGGCTCCTCGCGCGACTGGGCGGCCAAGGGCGTGCGCCTCGCGGGCGTCGAGGCGATCGTGGCCGAGGGCTTCGAGCGCATCCACCGCACCAACCTGGTCGGCATGGGCGTGCTGCCGCTGGAGTTCCTGCCCGGCACCGACCGCCGCACGCTGGGCCTGGACGGCACCGAGACCTACGACGTCGTCGGCGCGCGCACGCCGCGGGCGACCCTCACGCTGGTGGTGCATCGCCGCGACGGCACGCGCGTGGACGTGCCGGTGACCTGCCGCCTCGACACCGCCGAGGAAGTGTCGATCTACGAGGCCGGCGGCGTGCTCCAGCGCTTCGCGCAGGACTTCCTCGCGTCGACGAAACAGGCCGCCTGACGCGGCCGCAATCCATCATGAGCTCGATACCCCAGATCCGCATCCCCGCCACGTACCTGCGCGGCGGCACCAGCAAGGGCGTGTTCTTCCGCCTCGACGACCTGCCCGAGCGCGCGCGCGTGCCCGGCCCCGCGCGCGACGCGCTGCTGATGCGCGTCATCGGCAGCCCCGACCCGTACGGCAAGCAGATCGACGGCATGGGCGGCGCGACCTCCAGCACCAGCAAGACGGTCATCGTCTCGCCGAGCACGCGCGCGGGCCACGACGTCGACTACCTGTTCGGCCAGGTGGCGATCGACAAGCGCTTCGTCGACTGGAGCGGCAACTGCGGCAACCTGTCCGCGGCGGTCGGGCCGTTCGCGATCGCGAGCGGCCTGATCCCCGCGGAGCGCGTGCCGCGCGACGGCCTCGCCACCGTGCGCATCTGGCAGGCCAACATCGGCAAGACCATCGTCGCCCACGTGCCGATGAGCGGCGGCGCGGTGCAGGAGACCGGCGACTTCGAGCTCGACGGCGTGACCTTCCCCGCCGCCGAGGTGGCGCTCGAGTTCCTCGACCCCGCCGACGAGGGCGACGGCGAAGGCGGCGGCGCGATGTTCCCGACCGGCAACGTCGTCGACCGCCTCGAGGTGCCTGGCGTCGGCACCTTCGACGCCACGCTGATCAACGCGGGCATCCCGACGATCTTCCTGAACGCCGACGCGATCGGCTACACCGGCGCGGAGCTGCAGGACGCGATCAACGGCGACCCGAAGGCGCTCGCGATGTTCGAGGCGATCCGCGCGCACGGTGCGGTGCGCATGGGCCTGATCGCGCACGTCGACGAGGCCGCGGGCCGCCAGCACACGCCCAAGGTCGCCTTCGTCGCGCCGCCGAAGGACTACGTCGCCTCCAGCGGCAAGGCGGTGAAGGCCGCCGACGTCGACCTGCTGGTGCGCGCGATGTCCATGGGCAAGCTGCACCACGCGATGATGGGCACGGCCGCGGTCGCGATCGGCACGGCGGCGGCGATCCCGGGCACGCTGGTCAACCTCGCGGCCGGCGGCGGCACGCGCGACGCGGTGCGCTTCGGCCATCCGTCGGGCACGCTGCGCGTCGGCGCCGAGGCGACGCTGGTCGACGGCGCCTGGGTCGTGACCAAGGCGCTCATGAGCCGCAGCGCACGCGTCCTCATGGAAGGCTGGGTGCGCGTCCCCGGCGATGCATTTTGAGCCCCCACGGTCGCTCGCGCTCGACGTACGCTTGAATCAACGAGGAATCCCCATGTCCACTCGCAAGACCCTTCGCGCGCTCGCCGAGGCCCGCCGCGGCGTGCTCGTGCCGGGCGCCTTCAACGCGCTGTCGGCGCGCGTGATCGCCGACCTCGGCTTCGAGGCGATCTACGTCACCGGCGCCGGCGTCACCAACATGTGGTTCGGCATGCCCGACCAGGGCTTCATGGGCCTGCACGAGATCGCCGACCACACGGCCCGCATCCGCGACGCGGTGGAGCTGCCGCTGATCGTCGACGCCGACACCGGCTTCGGCAACGCGCTCAACGTGCGCCACACCGTGCGCGTGCTCGAGCGCGCGGGCGCGGACTGCATCCAGCTCGAGGACCAGGTCGCGCCCAAGCGCTGCGGCCATTTCACGGGCAAGGAAGTGATCTCCACCGAGGAGGCCGTCGCCAAGATCAAGGCCGCGGTCGACGCGCGCCACGATCCCGACTTCCTCGTGATGGCCCGCACGGACGCCGCCGCGACGCACGGCTTCGAGGCCGCGGTGGAGCGCGCGCAGCGCTTCGCCGAGGCCGGCGCCGACATCCTGTTCGTCGAGGCCGTCACGACCGCCGACGAGATCCGCGCGCTGCCCCGGCGCCTCGGTCCGCCGCAGCTGATGAACATGGTCATCGGCGGCAGGACGCCCATCTTCGGCGCCGAGGAGCTCGGCACGCTCGGCTACGGACTCGTGCTCTACGCCAATGCCGCGCTGCAGGGCGCGGTCGCCGGCATGCAGAAGGTGCTGACCGTTCTGCGCGACACGAAGCGCGTCGACGAGGATCCCGCGCTGGTCGCGCCGTTCAAGGAACGCCAGCGCCTGGTCGGCAAGCCCGAGTGGGACGCGCTCGAAAAGAAGTACACCTGAGCCTGACCGATCGCGATGCGACCCCGCCTTCGCCGGCGGGGTTCGCGTTCCCGGGCCTCGTCAGAAGCTCACGCCCAGCCCCAGGTCCACCCGGCTGAAGTCGGTGTTGACGTTGAAGTGCTGGTAGTCGGCCTTCAGCACCAGGTGCGAGTTGACGAGGTAGTTCGCGCCCAGCGTGGTCACGCGGTCGTGCGGCTGCGGCCAGGGCTTGCCGTCGGAGGCGAGGCCGGTGGGCGTCGTCGAGAAGCCCGGCGCGATGCCCGCATAGGACGCGCCCATGTCATAGTGCTCCCAGCGCACGAAGGGGCTGAACCTGGCGTCGCCGTCCTGCCACAGCGTGTACGCGGCCTGCGCGTAGTAGCCGAGGAACGACGAAGGCAGCGGATTGGCGACGCCGGCGTTGGCGATGTTGTAGGCCGCGGTGTGCGAGATCGTGCCCTTGGCGAAGACGGCCTGGATGTCGGCGGCGCCGGGCGTCCAGCGCGCGTGCGCCTCCCACAGCGTCGTGCGCGCCTGCGGCAGGCCGGCGGGCACCGCGGGCATCGCGGCATCGCCGGTGAAGAACGCGCCGCCGACCAGCAGGCCCGGCACGCCGCGGTAGTTCAGCGCCGCGAACTGCGCGAGGTGCGAGGCGTCGGCCAGCTGCAGCTCCTGGTGCGTGGCCTGGAAGGGGGCGACGTCGTTGTCCTCGAGTTCCAGCGCGGTGCGGTACTGCGGATCCTCGGGGCTGTTGTTCCAGCCCGAGAGGTTCAGCCCGGTCGTGAGCCCGGCGTCCCAGCTCAGGCCGAGGTCGCTCGTGCCGTGCAGCGCGAGGCCACCCTCGCGCCAGGTGCTCGGGATGACCAGCGTCTCGACGAAGTTGCGCTGCACGCCGTAGAACGCGGTCGGCTCGTGGTGCTCGTTGAGCAGGCCGAACGGCATCAGGAACAGGCCGCCCTTGCCGCTCACCTGATCGGTGAACTGGTGGTCGACGTAGAACTGCTCGACCTCGAACTCGCCCCGGTCGTCGGCGGACGCGACGGCGTGCTCCACCTCGAACTCCGAGTTGAAGCTGGTGCGGTCGTCGAGGCGGTAGCCGATGCCGAACACGGCACGCGCGAGGTCGGCCTGCGTGCGGCTGGCGTCGTGCACCGGATGCGTGTAGTACAGCTCGCCGTAGCCCCACAGCGAGAGGTCGGGCGACAGTCCCGGCGCGGACACGGGAGCGGGCGCCGCGACGGCCACGGGCGCAGGCGCAGGCGCGGCCTGTCGCTGCGCCGCCTGCGTCTGCATCTGCTGCAGCGCCTGCTTGACGGCGTCGAGCTGCTGCTGCAACTGCTGGATCTGCTGCTCGAGCTTCTGCTGCGCGTCGGTCGGGAGGTCCGCGGCGCGCGCCGCGGGGACGAGGGCGGCACACAACGCGGCCGCATGCAGGGGGAGGTGTCGCATCGGGTTCAGGGGTTCCGGGGATGGGAGGACGGGGCGGCCGCCCCGCGGGTCGCGGCCACGCACTGCGCGGGCGGGGCCTGCGCGTCGGGATGGGCGGGGTCGTAGCCGTCGGACAGCGTGCAGAGGAAGGCGATCACGTCGTCGATCTCCGCGGGGGATAGCGCCGGCGCGTCGCCGATGTGGCGGTCGTAGGGAATCTCCAGCGTGTTGACGTTGCCGTAGTAGCCGAGGTCGCTGCCCGCCACGCCGGCCTGCACGACCACCTGGCCTCCGTAGGCCGCCGGCAGGTCGTCGAACTTGGTCACGCGGCCGGCGGCGTCGGTCGGGTACCACTCCTCGGGATTCGTGTCGCGGCGCACGTAGAAGCCGATCGCCTGCTGCAGCGTCGCGAAGCGGCCGTTGTGGAAGTACGGCGCGGTCAACGCGACGTTGCGCAGCGTCGGCACCTTGAACTGGCCGCACAGGCCGGGCACCAGCAGGCCGCCGTTGTCGCGGAACGGACCGCAGATGCCGAGGTCGTAGTACGCCTGCACGCCGTCGCTGGAATCGGCCGGCGTGTACGCGGGCGCGCCGGCGCCGGCATTGGCCGGGAGGGCGGCGTTGCGCGGGACGCCGAGGTTGTCGAAGCTGAAGTCGGTGAACAGCGGCGGCGTGATGCCGTCGCCCGAGGTGCTCGGGTGGCAGGCGGCGCAGTTGCCTTTCGCGGGGTCGTTGAACAGGCCCAGCCCGTCGAGCTCCTGCGCCGTCAGCTGCGCCCGGCCGGCGCGCCAGTAGTCGTACTTGCTCGTGAACGGGTGGAACTCGGGGGCCTCTGTTTCGAACGCCGCGAGCGCCTGCGCCATGCGCCGCAGGGCGACCTCGGGCGAGGCGAGCGCATCGCTGCCGTACAGCGCGGTGAACTGCGCGAGGTAGGGCCGCGTCTTCAGCTTCGCGACCACGGCGGCGGCGTCGGCGTTGGCCATCTCGAAGGGCGTCGTGAAGGGCAGCGCCGCCTGGTCGGCCAGCGTGGCGGCCCTGCCGTCGCGGAAGAAGCCGCCGCTGGGGCTGCCATCGGCGGCGAACGAGAACGCCGGCGCGTACGACGCGTACAGCAGCGACGGCGTGTTGCGGAAGCCGGGCTGGTCCATGCCCGGCCCGCCCAGCGGCACGGCCAGCCCGTGGTCGGGCCCGCTGGCGCCCGGATCGGCGGCCATCGCGAAGGCCTTCGCATGACAGGTCGCGCAGGACTGCTTGCCCGACTCCGACAGCGCCGTGTCCGCGAAGATCCTCTGGCCGAGTTGCGCCGCCGCCGACATCGCCGCCGGGTCGGAGGGCGTGCCGCCCGGCCCGGCGGAATCGGACCCGCCCCCGCCGCACGCAGCGAGCGCCAGCGTGGCCAGCAGCGCCGCCGCCCGCCCCCGCACACGACCCGCGGTTCGCACGATGAAATTCAAGCCGGCGACTGACTTCACGATGGATATTGACGATAATAGGAATAATTCTCGTTCGTATCATAACCTCCGCACTCATCCACGATCAACGTTCCGGGCACTGCGCGGCGAGCGATCCGTTGCGTCGCCGCCATGTCTGGGACAATCGCCGCTTCCCGCGGCGGGCCGGCGCCCGTCCGGCCGAAACGTCTGCAAGGAAAGCGCTCCCGATGAAGTGGTCTCCCTCCGGCCTTGCGCCGATCGCGCTCGCCGTGCCGGCGGCCGTCGCGCCCCAGCTGTGCGCAGCGAAGGTGTTCCTGAGCGTCGAGCAGGCGCAGAAGGACATGTTCGGCGCGGCCACGCTCGCGGCAACGCCGGTCGTGCTGACCGCGGCGCAGCAGGATCGGCTGAAGGAGGTGTCGTCCGTGCCGTCGCCGTTCCAGGGCAACCGGGTCTGGCGCGCATCCGACGGCGGCTGGTTCGTCGTCGACGAGGTCGTGGGCAAGCACGAGCTGATCACGTACGCGGTCGGCCTGAACGCCGACGGCACGGTGCGCCGCGTCGAGGTGCTCGAGTACCGCGAGAGCTACGGCGGCGAGGTCGCGGGCGCGAGCTGGCTGAAGCAGTTCGCCGGCAAGTCGGCCGCCGCGCCGGTCAAGGTGGGCCAGGACATCGCCAACATCTCCGGGGCGACGCTGTCGTCCAGGCACCTCGCGGACGGCGTGCACCGCGTGCTGGAGCTGTACGCGAGCGTCCTGCGCACGATGGGATGAGCGCCGCACCGACCGGCCTGGCGCGCTGCCGCCCCGCGCTGGGCACTCTCGTCCATGTCGCGCTGCGCGACGACCTGCCGCACGACGCGCTGCTCGCGGCGGTCGACGCGGCATTCGCGGCCATCGAGGCGGTCGAACGCGCGATGTCCTTCCATCGGCCGGACAGCGACCTCTCGCGCCTGAACGCCGCGCCCGCCGGGGCGACGCTGGCACTGGACCCGGGGCTGGTCGAGGTGCTGCGCTTCTCGGCCGAGCTCCACGCGCTGAGCGACGGCGTCTTCGACCCGGGGGTCGCCGATCGCCTGGTCGCCTGGGACGTCCTGCCGCGCCCCGCCGCCGCCCACCCGCCGCTCGCCGGCCGCGCGACCTCCATCCGCGACATCGAGATCGTCGACGCCCGACACGTGCGGGTCCTGCGTGCCACCTGCCTCGACCTGGGCGGCGTCGCCAAGGGGTTCGCCGTGGACCGCACGATCGAGGCGCTGCGCGCGCACGGGATCGCGCAGGCCGACGTCAACGCGGGCGGCGACCTGCGCGTGCTCGGCGAGCCGCGCCCCGTGCACGT
>DASVLN010000637.1:0-2706 GCA_036384855.1 Burkholderiaceae bacterium
AGGAGCGCGGCGACGGTCGTCGCGAGGACGGCGGCGACACGGACGACGCGGCGGGCGGCGGGCGATGACAGGCGGGTCATGGAAACTCCTTCTACTTCTTGCTCGGGGGAAGCGTCTGCGGGGGCAGGCGCACTTCGACGCTCGAGGCGGGCGTCGACGGCAACGAGACGCGCACGCCCGGCTGATCCGTGGCGGCGGGCAGGGAGACGCGCACGCCCGACGACGGGCTCTCGGGCAGCGTGACGGTCACGCCGGAAGCGGGCGCCGTCGGCAGGCTGACGCGCTCGCCCGGCGCCTCCGGCACCACCTCGGACGCGGCCGCGTCGTGCAGCGTCGCGAGCGCGGGGCCGGACGCGGCCAGCGAGGCGTAGGCCGGCGCATATTCGATCTTGGCCGACGTGCGCAGCGCCTCGAGGTTGACCGCGGCGTTCTTGCGGCGGGCTTCCGCGATCAGGAATTGCGAGATCGCCGGCTTGGCGCGCTCGAAGCTCACGGGTTCGGACTTGGCCGCGGCCACGAAGGTGAGGTGGACCTGCTCGCCGGAGGTCGCCATCAGGCCCTGGCCCTCCTGCAGCGGCGCGAGCTGCTTGAGCGGCCCGAGCGGGATCTGTTCGGCGGCGCGCGTGGTCTCCTGCTCGCGGAACTCCACCCCGTTGGCCTTCAGCCAGGCGACAGCATCGGCCACCGGCTTGCCCCCGTCGATCAGGGCCTTCAGCGCGGCCTGCTTGTCGGCCGGCACGCGCGCGAGGAACTCGTGCAGCGTGTAGATGCGCCGGTTGGAGAACAGCTCCGCATTGCCGTCGTAGTAGCGGCGCACCGCGTCGTCGGTCGGCGCGGGCACCGCCTGCGCCGTCTGGTCGAGGTAGGCGTGCACGAGCACGTCGCGGCGCACGGCGTCGATCGCCTGCCGCGCCTCGGGCTGCTTGTCGACGCCCTGCTTCTCGGCCTTCGCGACGAACAGCTGCTCGTCGATCAGCTTGTCGAGGATCTTGCGGCTCTCCGCATCCATCTGGTCGGAGCGCAGGCCGCGCTCGCGCTGCAGGCGGAAGTTGATCTCGTGGACGGTGATCTCGGTGCCGTCCACGCGCGCGGCGGCCTGCGTCGCGTCATGCTTCTTGCCGCACGCAGACAGCACCAGCGTCGCCGCGGCGACGCCCACGCCCAGGGCCGACAGGCGCAGGAGCCGGGTCGAATCCTTCATGTGACGCATTCCCTCCGACCCGAATCGGGCTCCGTTCCTGATTTTCACACGCGTCCGATCGGCTGGTAGTCGATGCCGGCCTCGCGCACGAGTTGCGGCTCGTACAGGTTGCGGCCGTCGAAGACGACGGGCGTCTTCAGCGTCGCGGCGATGTGGGCGAAGTCCGGGCTGCGGAATTCCTTCCACTCGGTGACGATCGCCAGCGCGTCGGCGCCCTCCAGCGCCTGCTCCGGCGTGTTCGCGTAGGCGATGCGCGGCTCCTCGCCGAAGACGCGCCGCGCCTCGGTCATCGCGACCGGGTCGTAGGCCGTGACCGCGGCGCCGCGGGCGAGCAGCTCGCCGATCAGCACCCGCGAGCTCGCCTCGCGCATGTCGTCGGTGTTGGGCTTGAACGCGAGGCCCCAGACCGCGAAGCGCCTGCCCGCCAGGTCCTCGCCGAAGCGGCGCACGATCTTGCCGACCAGCACCTGCTTCTGCGCGTCGTTCGCGTCCTCGACCGCCTGCAGCACCTTCAGGCCGTGCCCGTTCTCCGCGGCGGTGCGGATCAGCGCCTTGACGTCCTTCGGGAAGCAGGAGCCGCCGTAGCCGCAGCCGGCGTACAGGAAGTGGTAGCCGATGCGCGGATCCGAGCCGATGCCCTGGCGCACGAGCTCGATGTCCGCGCCCAGCGACTCCGCCAGCAGCGCGAGCTCGTTCATGAAGGAGATGCGCGTCGCGAGCATGGCGTTGGCGGCGTACTTCGTGAGCTCGGCGGAGCGCACGTCCATCACGACCAGCTTGTCGCGGTTGCGCTGGAACGGCGCGTAGACCGCCCGCAGCAGCGAGATCGCCCGCTCGCCCTCGGCGCCGACGACGATGCGATCGGGCTTCATGAAGTCCTCGACCGCCGCGCCTTCCTTCAGGAACTCGGGGTTGGACGCGACGGAGAACTCGAGCTTCACGCCGCGGGCGTCCAGCTCCGCCTGCACGGCCGCCTTGACCTTGTCGGCGGTGCCGACGGGCACGGTGCTCTTGTCGATGACCAGCTTGTAGTCGGTCATCAGGCGCCCGATGTTGCGGGCGGCCGCCAGAACATACTGCAAATCCGCCGACCCGTCCTCGTCCGGCGGCGTGCCGACCGCGATGAACTGCAGCGTCCCGTGCGCGACGGCCAGCGCCGTGTCCGTCGTGAACTGCAGGCGGCCCGCCGCGGCGTTGCGCTGGACGACCTGCTCCAGGCCGGGCTCATGGATCGGGATGCCGCCGCTGTTGAGCGTCTCGATCTTGCAGGGATCGATGTCGAGGCAGACGACGTGGTTGCCCATCTCCGCGAGGCAAGCGCCGGTGACGAGGCCGACGTAGCCGGAGCCGATGACTGTGATTTTCATGGAGGGTTCGGGAAGTCAGGAAGTCGTCTGGTCGAGCTGGGCGAAGGCGCGAACTCGGGCAGCTTTCGTGCCCGGGCTCACTGCGAGGCCGCGCTGGCGGCCTCGACGGCGAGCGGGGCCGCCGCCGGCTCCGACGCA
>DASVLN010000638.1:0-3258 GCA_036384855.1 Burkholderiaceae bacterium
CAGGGCGCGCGCCCGCGCGAGGCGCAGCACGCCGATGCTGGCGCGCGGCGACAGCCCGTCGGCGAACCAGTGCCCCGAGCGCGTCGCCGCGATCAGCGCCTGCAGGTAGTCGAGCAGCGGATCGGAGACGTGGATGCGCCGCACCTCGGCCATCGCCTCGACCAGCTGCGCCGGCGTCATCACCGGCTGCAGCCGCGCGACCGCCTCGCGCCGATCCTGGCCGGCGAGCAGCTCGCGTTCGGAGCGCGCGTCCGGGTAGCCGATCGTGATGCACATCAGGAAGCGATCCAGCTGCGACTCCGGCAGCGGGTAGGTTCCGAGCTGGTCGCTCGGGTTCTGCGTCGCGATGACGAAGAAGGGCGCGGGCAGCGGGCGGGTCTGGCCGTCGACGCTGACCTGGTGTTCCTCCATCGCCTCGAGCAGCGCGCTCTGCGTCTTCGGGCCGGCGCGGTTGATCTCGTCGGCCAGCAGCACCTGCGCGAACACCGGCCCCGGATGGAAGGCGAACGACTCCTTGGCGCGCTCGTAGACGCTGACGCCGATCAGGTCGCTCGGCAGCAGGTCGGCGGTGAATTGCACGCGCGAGAACTTCAGGCCCAGCGAGACGGCCAGTACGTGGGCGAGCGTGCTCTTGCCGACGCCGGGCACGTCCTCGATGAGCAGGTGGCCGCCGGCCAGCAGGCAGGCGACGGCGTCGTCCACCTGGGACGGCTTGCCGACGATGATCGTGCTAATCTGGTCCTTGAGCCGGGCCAGGAGCGAATGCAGCGGTGAGGTCATGGCGGCAACGATAGCCCAACCAGGAGACGGAGCGCCCGGGCGGGCGCGGCGGACGTTCATGAGCAGCACGACATTCCCGCGGACGACGCGATGACCACCGCCTATTTCAGCCACGCCGACTGCCGCCGCCACGAGATGGGACCCGGGCATCCCGAGTGCCCGGCCCGGCTCGACGCGATCGAGGACCACTTCCTCGCGACGGGACTGGCCGACATCGTCGCCCGCCACGACGACGCGCCGCTCGCCGACTTCGCCGACCTCGCCCGCGCCCACGCGAGCGGCTACCTCGCCGGCATCGACGACACGCTGGCGCGGGTCGCGCGCGAAGGCGGCTACGTCGCGGTCGACCCCGACACCGCCGCATGCCCGCACACCCGCCAGGCCGCGCTGCGCGCCGCCGGCGCGGCGGTCGCGGCGACGGACCTCGTCCTCGACGGCCGCGCCGACAACGCCTTCTGCGCCGTGCGCCCGCCGGGCCACCACGCCACGCGCAGCGAGGCGATGGGCTTCTGCTTCTACAACAACGTCGCGATCGCCGCCCGCCACGCGCTGGACGTGCGCGGCCTCGCGCGCGTGGCCATCGTCGACTTCGACGTCCACCACGGCAACGGCACCGAGGACATCGTCGCCGGCGACGAGCGGGTCCTGATGGTGAGCATCTTCCAGGACCAGCTCTACCCGTTCAGCGGCAACGAGCCGCTCGGCGACAACATGCTCAACGTGCCGTGCCCCGCCTACACCCGCGGAGCGCAGGTGCGCGAGGTCGTCGAGCGGCTGTGGCTGCCGCGCCTGGATGCGTTCCGCCCGCAGATGATCTTCGTGTCCGCCGGCTTCGACGCGCACCGCGACGACGAGCTCGGGCGCATGGGCCTCGTCGAGGCCGACTACGCGTGGATCACCGAGCGCATCGTCGAGGTCGCCGCCCGCCACGCGCAGGGGCGCATCGTCAGCTGCCTGGAGGGTGGCTACAACCTCGACGCGCTGGCGCGCAGCGCGGCGGCGCACGTGCGCGCGCTGGCCGGGGTCTGAGAATCACACCTTCTGAGCGCGCCGAGGCGGTGCCCGCGCCCGTCGCGCAGCGCCGCGCGGCCGGCGCGCCGCCCGCGCCCGGGCGCTTCGGCCAGAATCACGCCCCATGGAAAACTGGTTCTCTCCCGAGCTGCTCGCGCTGATCCAGGGACTGCAGAAGCCCGGCGCCTACGTCGCGCTGATGCTGGTCCTCGCGGCCGTGCCCATCGCCTGGGGCGTGCCGCGGCTGCTGCGGGGCCCGACGGGCAAGCCGCACTCGATCGTGTTCGGCAGCCGCATCGTCGACGGCGTGCTGTTCCCGGCGCTGTGGCTGGGGCTGGTGTGGCTCGCGCGCACGCTGTGCATGCGGGCGCACCTGCCGCTGGCGGTGTTCCGGCTCGCGGTGCCGATCCTGCTGTCGCTGCTCCTGATCCGGCTGACGGTGCGCGTGATGCGCGTGGCGTTCCCGAAGTCCGGAGTCGTGCGGGCGGTCGAGAAGACCGTCTCCTGGCTCGCGTGGATCGGCGTCGTGCTGTGGATCACGGGCGTGCTGCCGTCCTTCCTCGATGCCCTGGACGACGTCACCTGGAAGATGGGCGCGAGCAAGGTCTCGCTCGCGACGGTGCTCACGGGCGGCCTGGCCGCGGGCATCGCGCTGCTGGTGACCCTGTGGATCTCGTCGGCGGTCGAGAGCTGGCTGCTCAAGGGCGTCGCCGGCCAGCAGCTGTCGTGGCGCAAGGCCGCGGCCAACGCCGTGCGCACGGTGCTGGTGCTGGTCGGCCTGCTGGTCGCGCTGTCGGCGGTGGGGATCGACCTCACCGCGTTGTCGGTGCTGGGCGGCGCGGTCGGCGTGGGGCTGGGCTTCGGCCTGCAGAAGCTCGCGTCGAACTACGTCAGCGGCTTCGTCATCCTCGCCGAGCGCGCGCTGCGCATCGGCGACACGGTGAAGGTCGACGGCTTCGAAGGCCGCATCACCGACATCACGACGCGCTACACCGTCCTGCGCGCGCTCAACGGCCGCGAGTCCATCGTGCCCAACGAGCTGCTGATCACCCAGCGCGTCGAGAGCTCGACGCTCGCGGACTCCCGCATGGCGTTGTCGACCGTCGTGCAGGTCGGCTACGAGACCGACCTCGACGTCCTGATGCCGCGCATCCTCGAGGTGGTGCAGCCGATCAGGCGCGTGATCGCCGACCCCTCGCCCTCCGTGGTGCTGAGCGCCTTCGCGGCCGACGGCCTGGAGCTCACCGTCTCGTTCTGGATCGCCGATCCCGAGAACGGCACGGGCGGCGTCAAGTCCGACGTCAACCTGGCGCTGCTGCGGCTGTTCAACGAGCAGGGCGTCGAGATCCCGTACCCGCAGCGCGTCGTGCGCACGCTGGCGGTCGAGCCCGGCCGCGAGGCGGAGGGCGTCGTGCCGGGCGAGGGCGTGGCGCGGGCGACCCGGGCGGTCGTGGGCGACCCGCGCGG
>DASVLN010000639.1:0-2526 GCA_036384855.1 Burkholderiaceae bacterium
CGTTGCGGCGGCCGACGGCCAGCGGCCCGCCGGCGCGCCGGCGGCCCGGGAACATGTCGCCCCCGCCGAAGATCTTGGCCTCGCACTGCGCGGGCCGCACGTCCAGGCGATCCAGTTCGTGCAGCATCAGCTGCAGCGCCTCGTCGCCGTAGCGGCCGTCGAGGGCGCGCAGCGCCAGGCCGCGCGTCGCGTCGACGCGCCCGCGGCCGCGCGTGGGCAGCAGGAAGTGCGACATCGCGCCGACCCGCCGGTGCGGGCTCCACAGCGTCATCGAGATGCAGGAGCCGAGCACCGTGCGAAAGCGGTGGCCGGGGCCCGCGACGACGTATTCGCCGGGCTTCAGGAAGACCTCGACGTGCGTCGAGGATGGCGCCGCGCTCATCCCGGCTTGCGGTAGATCGAGGGGGCGAGCTGCTCGACCGCCGTGGAGATGTCGTTCAGGCTCTCGGAATGGCCGATGAACAGGTGCCCGCCCGGCTCCAGCTGGGACAGCACGCGCGCGACCACGCGGCGCTTGGTGTCGCCGTTGAAGTAGATCATCACGTTGCGCAGGAAGACGACGTCGAAGCCGCCCAGCTGCGGCAGGTCGGCGTTGAGGTTGACGTGCGCGAACTTCACGCGCTGGCGCAGCGCGCGCTCCACCAGCAGCGTGCCGGCCTGCTCGCCGGTGCCGCGCAGGCAATACCGCTTGAGGTATGCGGGCGGGATGTTGCGCGTGCGCTCGAGCGGATAGTGCCCGGTGCGCGCGCGCTGCAGCACGCGCGTGCTGATGTCGGTGCCGACGACCTCCCACGGCGCCTGGCCCAGCACGTCGGCCAGCACCATCGCGATGCTGTAGCACTCCTCGCCGCTGGAGCTCGCGGCGCTCCAGACGCGGAACGCGGGACCGCGGCCGCCGTGGCGCGCGGCGAGCTCGCGCAGCATCTCGAAGTGGCGCGGCTCGCGGAAGAAGTAGGTCTCGTTGGTCGTCAGCAGGTCCACCGCGGTCTGCACCTCGGCGGCATGGCGGCCGTCGGACAGCAGCTCGAAGTACTCGCCGAAGCTCGCGAGCTCGTGCGCGGCGACGCGCTTGGACAGCCGCCCGCAGACCAGCGCCTTCTTGGCCGGCGTCAGCGTGATGCCGGCGGCGTCGTAGATGAAGCGCTGGAAGCGCGTGAATTCGGTGTCGGTGAGGGTGTTCATCGCGTCGCGTCGGCGCGTTGGGGGCGCAGGCCGGGCAGGCTGCGCTGGTGGTTTTTGATCCAGGGCAGCAGGTCGGCGGGGGGCATGGCCCGCGCGATCAGCCAGCCCTGGCCGATATGGCAGCCGCACTGCTGCACGAGCCGCCAGTCCTCCATCGTCTCGATGCCTTCGGCCACGGTGACGAGCCCGAGCTGGCGGGCCATGTCCACCGCCGACTGAAGGATCACCCGCAGGTTCTCGCGGCGGCAGGCGTCGTGGACGAAGGAGCGGTCGACTTTCAACTCGGTGAACGGCACGCGCGCGAGCTGCTGCATCGAGGAGAAGCCGGTGCCGTAGTCGTCGATGGACAGGCCGAAGCCCTGCAGGCGCAGCCGCGCGAGCACGCCCAGCGCCGCGCCGAGGGCCTCGACGACCGAGCTCTCGGTGATCTCGAAGACGACCTGGTCGGGCCGCAGGCCATGGCGCGCGACGAGCGCGCTGATCTCCTCCACGAGCCCTGGGGCCTCCAGCAGGCGCGGCGAGAGGTTGACCGCCATCGACAGCCGCAGGCCGCGCGCATTCCAGTAGGCGGCCTGCGCGAAGGCGCGCGCCATCACGCGGCGCGTGAGGCCGAGGATGAGCCCCTCGCGCTCGGCCAGCGCGACGAAGCGGTCGGGCCGCACGGCCGTGCCTTCGTCGTCCGTCCAGCGCGCGAGCACCTCGACGCCGCGCACGAGCCCGGTGAGCATGTCGGCCTTGGGCTGCACGTGCACGTCGATGCGGTCGCCGTCGATCGCGCGCGCCAGCGCGGCGGCGTCGATCTGCGGCTCGGGCGCCCGCTCGCCTTCGCGGATCCCGATCGCGGCGGCGCCGACGGCCGCCAGCGCGTCGGCCAGCGCCTCTTGCCGCAGCGGCTTGCGCAACGCGGCGAGCACCGTCAGCCCGAGGTTGCGCGCCATCGTCTCGACCGTCTCGATCAGCGCCTGCTCGCGACCGGACACCACGACCAGCGGCAGCGCATGCGGTCCCTGCGCCAGGCGCTGGATGAACTCGATGCCGTCCATCACCGGCATCTCGAGATCCACGATCGCGAGGACGGGCGACGAGGCCAGGCGCTCGAGCAGCCCGAGCGCCTCGGCACCCGACGCTGCCTCGTGGACGGTGCCCACGCCCAGCTGGCGGCACAGCGCCGCCGCGTGGCCGCGTTGCACCGGGCTGTCGTCGACGACCAGCAGCGAGCCGATGCCCGGAGCGGTGGAGGCGGACGACGTCATGTGGGCGAGGGCGCGGGCCGGCGAGGCGGTCAGAAGCGGGCGAAGTGGCTCTCGTCGAGCGCGGGCTCGGCGACGAAGGCCGGCGCGCCGC
>DASVLN010000640.1:0-3064 GCA_036384855.1 Burkholderiaceae bacterium
CTGCGCGCGCACGGCGGCCGGCGCGCGCGGGCGGCGGAACTTCGACCAGAACAGGACGACGACCGCGAGCCAGATCAGCAGCCGGATCAGCACCTCACGCCCCTCCGGCCGGCAGCCGCTGCAGCACGACCTCGAAGACGAAGCGCGAGCCGACGTAGGCCAGCAGCATCAGCACGGCGCCGGCGTAGACCCAGCGCGTGGCCTGGCGACCGCGCAGGCCGCGCGTGCGGCGCACGACGATGAGCGCCGCGAAGGTCGCCCAGCTGGCGAGCGACAGCACGGTCTTGTGGTCCCAGTGCCACTCGTCGGTCTGCACGAGCCCGAGCACGATGGCCAGCGTCAGCACGACGAAGCCCGCCTCGACGAAGTTGAAGGTCAGGCGCTCGAGCGACAGCAGCGGCACGCCGTGCGCGTCGGTCGGCTGCTTGCGGCGCATGCGGCGTTCGGCGGCGTCCAGCATCGCGGCGTGCACGACCGCGACGCCGAACAGCGCGTAGGCCGCGATGCCCAGCGCCCAGTGGATCGGCGCGTAGGCGGAATAGGCGACGACCACGAACTCGCCCGGGAACGCGAGCGCCAGCACCACCGCGACCGCCCCGATCACCGGCGCGATGCGACGCGGGCCGGCGATCGGCAGCAGGCGGCTCTCCATGTAGTGCACGGTCAGCACGAGCCAGGCGGTCAGCGACAACACCGGCGCGAAGCCGAAGCGGATCCCGTGGCCGGCGCGGGCCTCGAGCGCGAAACGCACGACCAGCGACCCCCCGTGCAGCATCAACGCCGCCGCCTGGACGAAGCCGGCCGCCGGCGGTCGCGCGGCGGCCGCCAGCACGTAGGCCGCCACCGCGGCCCACGCGAGCGCGGTGGCGGGGTCGAACGATAGAATCATCCGCGCAGTTTACCGGCGAGCGGTCGACCTGCCGGCACGGCCCGGCACGCGTCGCCCCGACGCCCTCCTCTTTCGCCCACCCATGGCCTCCACCCTCACCGACCGCCTGTCGCGCCTCGTCAAGACGATGCGCGGCCAGGCCCGCATCACCGAATCCAATGTCCAGGACATGCTGCGCGAGGTGCGCATGGCCCTGCTGGAGGCCGACGTCGCGCTGCCCGTCGTGCGCGACTTCATCGCCCGCGTGAAGGACAAGGCGCTCGGCCAGGAGGTCGTCTCCTCGCTGACGCCGGGCCAGGTGCTGGTGGGCATCGTGCAGAAGGAGCTCGCGGCGACGATGGGCGAGGGCATCGCCGACATCGACCTCGCGACGCAGCCGCCCGCCGTCATCCTGATGGCCGGCCTGCAGGGCGCGGGCAAGACGACGACGACCGCCAAGCTCGCGCGCCACCTGATCCAGAAGCGCAAGAAGAAGGTGCTGACGGTCTCGGGCGACGTCTACCGCCCGGCCGCCATCGAGCAGCTCAAGACCGTCACGAGCCAGGCCGGCGCCGAATGGTTCCCGTCCACGCCCGACCAGAAGCCGCGCGACATCGCGCTCGCCGCCCTCGACTACGCGCGCAAGCACTACTTCGACGTGCTGCTGGTCGACACCGCCGGCCGGCTGGCGATCGACGAGGCGCTCATGGCCGAGATCCGCGAGCTCCACGCGACGCTCAAGCCGGTCGAGACCCTGTTCGTCGTCGATGCGATGCAGGGCCAGGACGCGATCAACACCGCCAAGGCCTTCAAGGAGGCCCTGCCGCTCACCGGCATCGTGCTGACCAAGCTGGACGGCGATTCGCGCGGCGGCGCGGCGCTGTCGGTGCGCCAGGTCACCGGCGCGCCGATCAAGTTCGCCGGCACGTCGGAGAAGATCGACGGCCTGGAGGTCTTCGACGCCGAGCGCCACGCCGGCCGAGTGCTCGGCATGGGCGACATCGTCGCGCTCGTCGAGGAGGTCACCAAGGGCGTCGACGTCGAGGCCGCGAAGAAGCTCGCCGACAAGGTGCGCTCGGGCTCGGACTTCGACCTCAACGACTTCCTCGGCCAGCTGCAGCAGATGAAGAAGATGGGCGGCCTCGCGGGCCTGATGGACAAGCTGCCGACCCAGATGACCGCCAAGGCCGGCGCCGCCGACATGGACAAGGCCGAGCGCGACATGCGCCGCATGGAGGGCATCATCAACTCGATGACGCCGCAGGAGCGCGCCAAGCCCGAGCTGCTCAAGGCCAAGCGCAAGTTCCGCGTCGCCAAGGGCGCCGGCGTGCAGGTGCAGGACGTCAACCGCCTGCTCAACCAGTACGAGCAGATGCGCGACATGATGAAGAAGATGAAGAGCGGCGGCCTCATGAAGATGATGAAGCGCCTGGGCGGCATGAAGGGCTTCCCGGGGATGCCGCGCTGAGGACGGCGCCCCCGGTCGCCGGGGCTGCCGGCACATGAACCACCTGCCGCCTGCGCGGAACGCGCCGAATCACCGTCGTTGGAGAATCGCCATGAAGTTGCGCCTTCCCTTCCTGCTCGCCGCCGTCGTGGCGACGCTCGCCGGCGCGGCACACGCCGCCCTCAAGCCCGGCGACGTCGCGCCCGACTTCACGACCCGCGCCGCGCTCGGCGGCAAGGCGATGGACTTCAAGCTCGCCGACGCGCTGAAGAAGGGTCCGGTGGTGCTGTACTTCTTCCCGAAGTCGTTCACCCAGGGCTGCACGGCCGAGGCGCACCTGTTCGCCGAGGCGACCGACAGGTTCGCCGCGCTCGGCGCGACGGTCGTCGGCATCTCGCACGACGACATCGCGACGCAGGTGAAGTTCTCGCAGGAGGCGTGCCGCAACAAGTTCGCGGTCGGCGCCGACCCGGATTCCCGGATCATCAAGGCCTACGACGCCAAGCTCGCGATGCTGCCGATGTCGGACCGCATCTCCTACGTGATCGCGCCCGACGGCAAGGTGATCTACGAGTACCAGAGCCTCGACCCGCAGAACCACGTCGCCAACACGATGAAGGCCGTGCAGGACTGGAAGGCCGCGCACAGGTGACGCGCCGCTGACGCGCTCGTGACGCGGCGGGCGTCGCCGCGGTCGCGGGCCGGTCAGGCGCGGCCGGTCTCGCCGGGCGCGGCGTCGACGCTCGCGT
>DASVLN010000641.1:0-3956 GCA_036384855.1 Burkholderiaceae bacterium
GCTCACGCGGGCGCAACTCGAGGCGGTGCTGGGCGGCCCGCTGCGCGCCCCGGGCGACGACGCGCCGCGCGCCTCCGGCACCCTCGAGGCGCACTACGCGCCGCGCGCCAAGCTGCGCCTGATGCCGGCGGCGCAGCTGCGCACCGCGCTGCAGGTGCTGCCGAAATCGACCGTTAACCCGGTGGCGGTATATTCCCGCACGGTCGCGCCGGGCCCGTCCGTGCGGGCGTCGCGCTCCATGCCCGACGAGCCCATCGCCGCGGCGCACGAGCTCTTCGCCGCGCTGCGCGAGCTCGACGCCTGCGGCGCCAGCCTCATCTGGGTCGAGACGCCGCCCGACGGCCCGGCCTGGGAGGGCGTGCGGGACCGGCTGCAGCGCGCGGCCGCCGCCTGACCCGCCAGATCCCGATCCCGGCCGCCGCGACGCGCCCCGCCCGCGACGGCCCCAGCCGAATCCAACAGGAGAACGAATGCTTTTCAAGAACCACCTGGGCCGCTTCGCGACGCGCGCGGCGGCGGGACTGGCCGCGGCGCTCGCGCTGGCGTCGTGCGGCGGCGGAACCTACCAGGAACACGCGTTCGTGCCCGCCCGCATCCTGACCTTCGGCGACGAGAGCAACTCGCTGATCGGCACCCAGGGCCTGAAGTACTCCATCAACGGCCTCAACGCGCAGACGCACCAGATCGACTGCACGGTCTCGCCGCTGTGGACGCAGGTGCTCGCGAACTCGTACGCGATCTCCTACCAGCGCTGCAACACCCAGGAGGTGGCGTCGCCGCAGGGCTACGACTTCTCCACCGTCAACGCGACCGTCGCCGACACCGCCAACCAGGTCCAGGCCTTCCTCGCGGGCGACTCGTTCAACTCGGACGACCTCGTGACGATCTGGGTCGGCGTGCACGACATCCTCGACGACTACGCCACCAACGGCGCGACCGCCGCCAGCGGCGACTTCAGCAGCCTGCTCAACGACGCGCACGGCTTCGGGGTGAGCCTCGCGCAGGTCGTCAACCAGGTCGCGAACTCGGGCGCCAAGGTCGTCCTGCTCACGCTGCCCGACATGGGCGAGAGCCCGTTCGCCTACAACGAGAACCTGCGCGGCGACTTCAACCGCGCCGACCTGCTGTCGCAGATGACGCAGAAGTTCAACGACGGCCTGCGCGCCAACATCGTCAACGACGGCAGCAAGATCGGCCTCGTCCTCGTCGACGACTTCGTGCGCAACGCGGTGCGCAGCCCGGGCTCGTACGGCCTGATCACCAATCCCTTCGCGGAAGCCGGCTGCAAGGCGAGCGTCGCGCTGCCCGACTGCACCGACGACGACACCGTCACCGACGCGGGCAAGAACAGCACCCTGCCGTCGATCTTCCTGTGGGCCGACGCGACCCACCTGGCGCCGACCGCGCATGCGCAGATCGGCAGCGAGGCCGTCTCTCGCGCGCACACGAACCCGTTCTGAACGCGCGCGCGACGCGGCGCCCTGGCGGCGTCGCTTTCGCGCCGACCGTGGCCCTGCCGCGACGCTCGCGTCGGCAGGGCCTTTTTCTTGCCCTGTCGCCGACGCGTCCTCGCTTAACGTGAACTAGTCCCTCGCCGAAGTGTTGCATCTTCCGCGGTCGACAGGGTTTGTACCCAAGGCCGGCCAAAGCTCGCTGCGTATAGTTTTTTGCGGAAATCGAACGGTCGTTCGATAACTTTTCTCTCTGCTTTCGGATGGCGAGGTGCACATGAAGACATTCCACGTTCTGACCACGGCCCTGGCGGCTGCGGCCTTCCTGGCCGGTTGCGGCGGCAACGATGCCGGCGACCAGTCCCCTCGCGTCGCGTTCAAGACGATGGTCAATTTCGGCGACAGCCTGAGCGACGTCGGCACCTACGACGTCGGCGCCGTGGCGCTGCAGGGCGGCGGACACTACTCGATCAACGGCAAGGGCGCGACCGGCCTGGCCTACATCAACTGGACGGAGTTCCTCGCCGCCACGCTGCAATTGCCGCAGCCCTGCGCCGCGGAGACGGGCCTGGACACGATCCAGGCCGTGATCGGCGTGCCCGCCGTGCCGGCGACCTTCCACGACACCGGGGCCACGCCCTGCTACGACTACGCCCAGGGCGGCGCGCGCGTGACCGCGGACGTCGGTCCCGGCAACGCCGCGCTGTTCAACGCGCAGGACCAGAGCACCTACAGCGACGCCATCGGCCAGCTGACGGTGCCGGTGAAGACGCAGATCGCCAACTACACGCTGCACGGCGGCACCTTCGACGGCGACGACAAGCTCTTCACCGTCTTCGCGGGCGGCAACGACCTGTTCATGCAGGTCGGCATCATCCAGGCGACGCCGGTGGCGCAGCAGGCCGCGGCGGCCCAGGCCGCGGGCGTCGCGATGGCCACCGCGGGCGCCGAGGAGGCTGCCTACGTGAATCAGATGATCGCGGCCGGCGCCAAGCACGTCGTCGTCGTCCTGCTGCCGGACGTGAGCCTGACGCCCTACGCCATCAGCGCCGGCGCGACCGGCCAGGCGCTCGTGCTGCAGCTGACGCAGGCCTTCAACGCGCAGCTCACCAAGGGCCTGCAGGCGAGCGACTCGCTGCTGGTCGTCGACGCCTTCTCGGCGAGCCAGGACCAGGCCGCGCACATGTCGCAGTACGGCCTGATCAACGTGACGGCGCCGGCATGCACGAGCAGCAGCTCGCTGGTGTGCACCGCCAACACGCTGGTCTCGACGCCCGACGACCTCGCCGCCGATCCCACCAAGGCGAACGGCTACCAGTACGCCGACTCGGTGCACCCGACGCCCTACGGCTACAAGCTGCTTGCCCAGCTCGTCGGCGAGCAGATGGCCATCAAGGGCTGGCTGTAAGCCGGCGCCGCTGCAACACTGCAAGGACACACGTTCATGAAGAAGCACTCCGTTGCCTCGATCCTCGTCGCCGCCGCCGCCCTGGCGGCCGCGGGCGGCGCGCAAGCCCAGCAAGCCGGCACCTTCTCGGTCAAGGTGGGCTGGAACAAGATCATGCCCAAGGTGAAGAGCGACGACCTGTCGGAGCCTTCGCTGCCCGGCTCGAAGATCGACATCCACTCGGCCAGCGCGGCGATCATCACGGCCAGCTACATGTTCACCGACGCCATCGGCATCGAGGCGCTGGGCGGCCTGCCGTACAAGCACAACATCTACGCCGCCGGCGCGGTCGAGGGCGTGGGCAAGATCGGCAGCATCCACCAGATCTCGCCGACCCTGCTGCTCGAGTACCGCCTGCTCGCCGCCGACGCCCCGTTCCGGCCGTACGTCGGCGCCGGCCCGACCTTCGCCAAGTTCTACGGCACCAAGGGCTCGGCGCAGCTGACGGCGGTGACCAACCCGGGCGGCTCGCCGACGACGATCGGCAGCGACACCGAGTGGGGCGGCACCCTGGCCGCGGGCGGCCGCTACCGCATCGACAGCCACTGGTTCCTCGACGCCGCGGTCTTCAAGACCTTCATCAAGACGAAGGCGCAGCTGTCGACCGGCAACGAGATCCACGCCAAGCTGAACCCCGTGTCGCTCAACGCGTCGATCGGCTACACCTTCTGATGGCGGTCGGCGGCCGTGCGGTCGCCGCACCCGCTCGAGGCAGGAATCCCGCGCGCCGCGAGGCCCGCGGGATTTCTCATGGCGTCGCGGCAGCCGGCGGCGCCGGGTTCGCCGGGTCGTGGATGACCCAGTCGACCGCCGCGTCCAGCGCGGGGTGCGCGGCGGCCGCGTTCGGGTCGTTGACGATCGCCACCAGCACGTAGCGGCGGCCGGTGTCCGCGAGCACATAGCCGGCGATCGCCGCGACGTCGCGCATCGAGCCCGTCTTCAGGTGGGCTCGGCCCGGCGTCGAGCCGGCGTGGCGCAGCGTGCCGTCGACGCCGTTGAGCGGCAGCGAGCTCGCGAGCTCGGGCATCGCCGGGCTGCGCCAGTCCCACTGCAGCAGC
>DASVLN010000642.1:0-5949 GCA_036384855.1 Burkholderiaceae bacterium
CCGGCGCGCACGTTCGCGCGGTCGACGAGGCCCTCCCACGCCGTGATCGCGTTCAGCGGCAACGCCGCGGCCTCGCGCATCGACAGCGACGCGGGCTTGCGGGCGAGCAGGTCGGCGTCGATGGCCGCATATTCGGCGAGCGTGCCCTGCAGCCCGCCGATGCCGCCGGCCAGGCCGTAGACCTCGTCGCCGACGGCCAGGCGCGTTACGCCCGCGCCGACCGCGACGACCTCGCCCGCCAGGTCCATGCCGAGCACCGCCGGCAGCGGCTGCCTGGCGTGCGCGGCCTTGCCGGCGCGGATCTTCGTGTCGAGCGGGCTGACGCCGGCGGCGCGGATGCGTACCAGCACGTGGCCGGGGCGCAGTCCGGGCAACGGCAGCTCGACGAGCTCGAACGGGCCGTCGATGCGCGAGACGCGCGCGGCGGTGAAGGTGGCGGGCAGTCGGGGCTGGATCGTGGCGGTCATGGCGATGTCCTCGGGTGGGTTGAAGCGACGGCGCCAGTTTGTGATGTTCAGGATCGCATGTAAATTCACGATTCCGAACACTTCGCATTCAATATCGAATGACGATCGCCATGGACTGGAGCGACGTGCGCATCTTCCTGGCCGTCGCGCGCGCGGGCTCGCTCAGCGGCGCGGCGCAGCGGCTGGGGCTCTCGCAGCCGACGATGGGCCGGCGCCTGCGCGCACTCGAGGACGCCGTCGGCCAGGCCCTGTTCCAGCGCGGGCGCGAGGGCTTCACGCTGACCGACGAAGGCTCGGCCGTGCTCGCGCACGCGCAGCGCATGGAGGACGAGGCGCTCGCCATCGAGCGCGCGCTCGCGGGCCACGGCCAGGCGCTGCAGGGCGTGCTGCGCGTCTCGGCCTCGGACTGGTTCGGCGCGCACCTGCTGACGCCCGTGTGCGCCGAGTTCATGCGTCGCCATCCGCAGGTGCACGTCGAGCTGCTGACCGACGCCCGCGTCCTCGACCTCGCGCGCCGGGAGGCCGACCTCGTCTTCCGCATCAAGCCCCCCGACGACGCCGAACTCGTGCGGCGCCGGCTGATGACCATGGAGTACGCGCTCTACGGGCCGGAGGGCGTGCCGCCGCCCCTGCCCGGCGACGGCGCCGGCACGACGCTCGTCACGCTGGACGCCGCCTACGAGGCGCTGCCCGACGTGGCCTGGCTGAAGAAGACCTTCCCGCGCGCCCGCCTGGGCTTCGGCAGCAACAGCCGCGAGGCCCAGGCGCGGATGGTCGCGCTCGGGGCGGGCTTCGCGGTGCTGCCGGTGCGGCTCGCGAGCCGGATCCCCGGCCTCGTCGCGCACGACGTCGCCGGCACGCCGCCGTCGCGCGAGATCTGGGCCGCGTACCACCGCGACCTGCGCGGGCTCGCGCGGCTGCGCTCGTTCCTCGACCTCGCGGTGGAGCTGCTGGGGCCGCGGCCTGCGACGGCGACGGCGACGGCGACGGCGACGGCGATGGCGGTGGCGACGGCGGGCACGAAGCCCGTCAATCCTCGGCCTCGGGCTCGGTGACGAGCTGGTCGGCGCGCTGCGGCGGCGCGTCCTGGTCGACCTCCTCGCCCAGGAAGCCGCCGCTCTGGTGCGCCCACAGGCGCGCGTACAGGCCCCCGCGCGCGAGCAGGCTGCGATGGTCGCCCTCCTCGACGATGCGGCCCTTGTCGAGGACGACCAGGCGATCCATCGCGGCGATGGTCGACAGCCGGTGCGCGATCGCGATGACGGTCTTGCCCTCCATCAGCGAGTACAGGCTCGCCTGGATCGCGGCCTCGACCTCGGAGTCGAGCGCGCTCGTCGCCTCGTCCAGCAGCAGGATGGGTGCGTCCTTCAACATGACGCGCGCGATGGCGATGCGCTGGCGCTGGCCGCCCGAGAGCTTGACGCCCCGCTCGCCGACGTGCGCGTCGTAGCCCTTGCGGCCCTTGGCGTCGGCCAGGCCGGCGATGAAGTCCTCGGCCTCGGCGCGGCGCGCGGCGGCGACCATCTGGGCCTCGTCCGCGTCGGGCCGGCCGTAGAGGATGTTGTCGCGTACGGAGCGGTGCAGCAGCGAGGTGTCCTGGGTCACCATGCCGACGTGGGCGCGCAGGCTGTTCTGCGTCACCTTCGAGATGTCCTGGCCGTCGACCAGCACCCGGCCGGACTCGACGTCGTAGAAGCGCAGCAGCAGGTTCACGAGCGTCGACTTGCCCGCCCCCGAGCGCCCGACGAGGCCGATCTTCTCGCCCGGCCGGATCGTCAGCGAGAAGCGGTCGATCACCTGGCGCTTGCCGCCGTACGAGAAACGGACGTCCTCGAAGCGCACCTCGCCGCGCGTCACGGCCAGCTCGGGCGCGCCCGGCGCGTCGACGATCGCGTGCGGCCGCGACAGGGTGCGCATGCCGTCGGTGACGGTGCCGATGTTCTCGAACAGCGACGCCATCTCCCACATGATCCAGTGCGAGATGCCGTTGAGCCGCAGCGCGAGCGCCGTGGATGCCGCCACCGCGCCGACGCCGACCTTGCCCAGCGTCCACAGCCACAGCGTGACGCCGCAGGTGCTCATGATGAGGCCCATGCTCAGCGTGTGGTTCACGATCTCGATGCCGGTGATGTAGCGGCCCTGGCCGTAGGCCGTGAGCATGAACTCCTGCATCGCCTCGCGCGCGTAGCTCGCCTCGCGGCGCGCGTGCGAGAACAGCTTGACGGTGGCGATGTTGGTGTACGCGTCCGTCACGCGGCCCGTCATCAGCGAGCGCGCGTCGGCCTGCGCCGCGCCGATGCGCCCGAGCCGCGGCACGAAGTACTTGAGCGCGATCGCGTACAGCGTCATCCAGCCGAGGAAGGGCCCGAGCAGCCAGAGGTCGAAGCCGCCGACCACCGCCACCATGGTCGCGAAGTAGATGACGACGAAGACGAGGATGTCGGTGAGCGTCATCATCACCTCGCGCACGCCCAGCGCCGTCTGCATCACCTTCGTGGCGACGCGGCCGGCGAACTCGTCCTGGTAGAAGCCCATGCTCTGCGCCAGCATCAGCCGGTGGAAGTTCCAGCGCAGGCGCATCGGGAAGTTGGCGAAGATCGTCTGGTACTTCAGCATCGCCTGCACCGAGACCAGCGCCGGGCTCAGCGCCAGCACCGCCGCCAGCGCCAGCAGCCGGCCGCGCTGCTCGGCCCACATGCGGGCCGGCTCGACGTGGCTCAGCCAGTCGACGACATGGCCCAGCACCGCGAACAGCCACGCCTCGAACACCCCGATGATGGCCGTCAGCAGCATCATCCCGATCACGTAGCGCCGCGCGCCGCGCGAGCAGGCCCAGATGAAGCGCACGAGGCCCTGCGGGGGCGGCACGGCGGGCGCGTCGGGATACGGGTCGATCAGTCGTTCGAAGTAGGCGAGCAAGACGGGGGCTCCGGCGCGCCGGCGCGGGCGGGTGGCGCGAAACCCGCAAGGCTAGCGGAAATCGACGGCGTGCGCCGGTCCGTTCGCGCATCGGTGCGATGCGGCCGCCGCATCGATCGCGCTCAGAGCTGCGGCGCGCGGAAGGTGTCGCACTGCTGCGGGTCGCCGCCGTCGAACCCCTGCCTGAACCAGTGCACGCGCTGGGCGCTGGTGCCGTGCGTGAACGTCTCGGGCACGACCGTGCCGCGGGCCTTGCGCTGCAGCGTGTCGTCGCCGATCTGCGAGGCGGCGTTGAGCGCGCTCTCGATGTCGCCCTGCTCGAGGATCTGCTTCATGCGCTGCGCCCGGTTGGCCCAGACGCCGGCGAAGCAGTCCGCCTGCAGCTCCAGCCGCACCGACAGCGCGTTGGAGCGCACGCGGTCGGCGTTGCGGCGCGCGGCGTCGACCTTGCCCGAGATCCCGAGCAGCTTCTGCACGTGGTGGCCGACCTCGTGGGCGATCACGTAGGCCTCGGCGAACTCGCCTGGCGCGCCGAGCTTGGTCTGCAGCAGGTCGTAGAAGCTCAGGTCGATGTAGACCTTCTCGTCGCCCGGGCAGTAGAACGGCCCCATCGCGGCCTCGCCGGCGCCGCAGGCGGTGGGGATGGCGTTGCGGAAGAGCACGAGCTTCGGGTCGCGGTAGGCCTGGCCGCGCTCCTTGAAGACCTGCGTCCACACGTCCTCGGTGTCGGCGAGCACGGTCTTCACGAACGCGACCTTGCGCTCCTCCTCGGGCGTGTGCTGGCGCTGCACGTGGGTCGGCTGCGGCGCCGACTGCTGCTGCGTCACCTGCCCGCCGCCGCTCATCAGCCCGAGGATCACCAGCGGGTTCACGTGGAAGATCAACCCCGCCACCACCGCGATCACGATGCCCGCGATGCTGATGTGCGGCAGCCCGAAGCCGCCCCCGCCGCCGCCGCCGTAGTCCTCGTCGCGGCGATCCTCCACGTTGTCGCTCTGGCGCTGGCCTTCCCACTTCATCGCGTTGCTCCTGGCGCGCCCGTCCGCGGGGCGCGGAGGGCATCGGGCGTGATTGTCGGCGAATCGGGCACCGGGGCGCGCTCCGCGGACGCGAAGGCGGACGGGTGCCCGGCGGCGGGCGGCCCTCGGCGCGCGATCAGTTCGCGGGCGTGAAGTACGCGCCGAGCCACACCTGGCCGGCGGCCGCGGCGACGCCGGCATAGTCCGACTGCCCTGCCGGCATCAGGCCCGGCAGCGCGGGCGCCTTCGTCAGGCGCAGGCCATTGGACAGCTTCGCCGTCGTGTTGGCGAAGGCCGGCGCCGCGACGACGCTGCCGGGCACGCCCGTGCTCGCGTCGATGAGTGCGGCGGTCTGCCTGAAAAGGCCGTCCGTCCAGCGCAGCACGAGCCCGCCGGACGCGGCGTTCCAGTACAGGTTGGCGCCGATCGTGTTGCCGCCCGCGACCGCCCGCGAGTCGACGTAGAGCGCCGGCACGACCGCGGTCGTCGAGGACGCGACGTTGTTCCAGACGTGGTTGCCGTGCACGTTCGCCGCCGCGGTGCCGCTGACGATGATCTCGCCGCGCGCGACATGCGTGTGGCCGCTGTCCAGGCCGTCGCCCCAGGCCGTGTTGTTGTGCACCAGGTTGCCGCTGCCGTCGTAGACGATGATGCCCGCGCCGTCGTTGCCCCAGACCTGGTTGTAGGCGACCGTGTTGCCGTCGCACCATTGGTCGACCTCGATGCCGTTGCCGTCGAAGGCGACCGGGTCGAGGCTGCCGTAGGCGAGGTTGTAGCGCACGAGGTTGTCGTCGCCGCTGTCCTCGGTCGGGCTGCCGCTGTAGACGTGGATGCCCGAGACGCCGCCGCCGCCGCCCGCCCCGCTGCCGGCCACGGTGTTGTACTCGACCTGGTAGTGCGAGGCGCGGATCTCCATGCCGTGCTGGCCGCTGCCCGTGATCGTGTTGTGCGCGATGAGCGTGCGCTCGGCCGGGTCGGCGTTCACCTCGACGCTGATGCCGTGGGCGAAGCTGGCCGTGATCAGGTTGCGCAGGAACTGGTGGCCGGTGCCGGCGCCGTCGGTGATCGTCAGGCCGACCGGCGCGTTGCGGATCGTCGAGTCGGACACGACGACGTGGTCGCTGCCCTGGCGCACGATGACGCCGGCGTAGGCAGGCGACTGCACCGTCACGTGCGACAGATGCACATGAGAGGCGTGCTGGAAGTCGAAGCTGTTGGTGAAGACCGGCGGATGCGCCGGGTCGGCGGCCGTGATCGTGATCGGGGCGGCCTGCGTCCCGGCAGCGGAGATCGTGGTGACGCCCGCGTACGTGCCCGCGGCCACGAGCACCGCGCTGCCCGCGGGCAGCGAAGCCCAGGGCACCGCCGCCATCGTGGCCACGTGCGTCGCGCCCGCCGGTGCCGAGCTGCCGCCGACCGCATACACCCGGGCACCGCTGGCGGCCGCCGACTGCGCCGCCTGGTCAAGCGTGATCGCCGGGATCGTGTCGCGCGCGCCGGTGTCCTGGATCGTGGCGAGCGCGTCAGGGTCGGTCGCGTCGGCG
>DASVLN010000643.1:0-1728 GCA_036384855.1 Burkholderiaceae bacterium
GGTCGCCGCCGCGGCGGCCGTGGCGCTCGTGGCCGGCCACGCCGTGCCGCTGTGGCTGCAGGGCCTGCTGACGCTGGCGCTGGTGACGGCCACCGGCCCGCTGATCTACCGCCTCGCCTACCAGCCGCTGGCCGACGCCTCGGTGCTGCTGCTGCTGATCGTCTCGGTGGGCGTGCATTTCGCGCTCGTCGGACTGGGGCTCGTGTTCTTCGGCGCCGAGGGCTACCGCACGCCGCCGTTCTGGGACACGTCGTTCGCGCTCGGGCCGCTCACGCTGACCGGCCAGACGATCGTCGTGCTCGCGGCCTCCGCGGCGCTGATGGCGGCGCTCGCCCTCTTCTTCGGCCGCACGCTGGCCGGCAAGGCGCTGCGGGCCACCGCGATCAACCGGCTGGGCGCGCGGCTGGTGGGCGTGTCCACCGAGCACGCCGGCCGCAGCGCGTTCGCGATGGCCGCCTTCGTCGGCGCGCTGGCGGGCCTGCTGATCGGGCCGTCGACGACGATGATCTACGACAGCGGCTTCCTGATCGGCCTCAAGGGCTTCGTCGCCGCGATCATCGGCGGACTCTCCAGCTATCCGGTGACCGTCGTCGGCGCGCTGCTCGTGGGCCTGCTCGACTCCTTCAGCTCCTTCTGGGCCAGCGCGTACAAGGACGCGATCGTGTTCGCCGCGATCGTTCCGGTGCTGCTGCTGCGCTCGCTCACCGACCGCCGCCATGACGAAGACGAGTGACGCCGTGACCCCCGGCCGCGCCGCGCTCGGCGCCGGCCTCGTGCTGCTGTTCGCGCTGCCGGCGCTGCCCGTGCCCGAGTTCTGGATCACGCAGCTGGACTACATCGGCCTGTACGCGCTGGTCGTCCTCGGCCTCGTGCTGCTGACGGGGGTCGCCGGCCTGACCTCCTTCGGGCAGGCGGCCTTCGTCGGCCTCGGCGCGTACGCCACGGCCTGGACGACGACGGCGCTCGGCGTCTCGCCGTGGATCGGCCTGGCGTGCGGACTCGCGCTGACGGTGGCCGTCGCGCTCGTGCTCGCGGGCGTGACGCTGCGCATGTCGGGCCACTACCTGCCGCTGGCGACGATCGCGTGGGGCCTCGCGCTGTACTTCCTGGTCGGCAACCTCGGCTTCCTCGGCAAGTTCGACGGCCTCCAAGGCATCCCGCCGGTGCGCGTCGCGGGCGCGGAGCTGCGCACCGGGCGCGCATCCTACGAGCTGATCTGGGCCTTCGCGGTGCTCGGCGCATTCGCGCTGCGCCACCTGCTGGATTCCCGCGCAGGCCGCGCGCTGCGTGCGCTCAAGGGCGGCACCGTGATGGCCGAGGCGATGGGCGTGGCCACGCTGCGCTACAAGGTGCTCGCGTTCCTCGTCGCGGCGCTGTATGCGTCGGTCTCGGGCTGGCTGTTCGCGCACTACCAGCGCTCGGTCAACCCCTCGCCCTTCGGGCTGCAGATGGGCATCGAGTACCTGTTCATGGCGGTGCTGGGCGGCGTCGGCCTCGTGGGCGGCGCCTTCGTCGGCGCAGGCGCGGTCAAGGTCGCGGAGGACCGGCTGCAGGACTGGCTGCCCGCGCTGCTGGGCACGAGCGGCCCGGTGGAGCTGGTCGTCTTCGGCATGGTGCTGGTGCTGGTGCTGCAGGTCACGCCCGACGGGCTGTGGTCGCTCGTCACGCGACGGCGGCGTGGGCGCCGCCACGATCCCGCGGCCCGGGCCGACGCCGAGCCGCTCGCGC
>DASVLN010000644.1:0-2146 GCA_036384855.1 Burkholderiaceae bacterium
GGTGCGTCGCCTGGTCGCGGCGCTCGCGCCCGAGGCGGTCGGACGCGCGCGCTGGCGCGGTTTCGACGAGGCGGCCCAGGCCTACGACTTCCAGCAGCTCGAGGCGCGCGTGCGCGAGCTGCTCGCGCAGGCCCAGGATGGGTGAGGATCCGCGGCCCGGACGGCCGCGTCGTCGCCCATCCGGGCCGGGGAGCATAGTGTTGACCCTGTACTGCGGGTGAACCCGCGAAGCGGGCGTGCGACATTGCACGAACGGCGGCGTCCTGGCGATTCGCCGTCGCCCCGGTGTGTTTAAACTGCGGCGAGGGTGGGTTTCCAGTGTGATCCCGACCAAAGCCAGGAGAGCGCGGTTGTGGCCCCTAGAGTCTCGAAAATCCTGATCGTCGACGACACGCCGCACAACATCGACGTGCTCAGCGCGACGCTTGCGGATGAACCGTGCGAGCTGATGGCCGCGACCTCGGGCGCCCGGGCGCTGGAGCTCGCCGCCCGCGGCCGCCCCGACCTCGTGCTGCTGGACGTGATGATGCCCGGCATGGACGGCTTCGAGGTGTGCCGCCGCCTGAAGGCCGATCCCGCGACGGCCGACCTGCCGGTGGTCTTCGTCACCGCCCGCACCGACGACGTGAGCCTCGGCTTCGCCGCCGGCGGCGCCGACTACATCTCCAAGCCGATCAACGCCGACGAGGTGCGCGCCCGGGTGCGCTACCAGCTCGAGCGTCGCATGCTGCTGGAGCAGCTGCGCGAGCTGAACCAGGGCCTCGAGGAGAAGGTGCGCGAGCGCACCGCCGAACTCACGATCGCCAACCGCCACCTGCGCCAGGAGATCAACGAGCGGCGCTACATGCAGGACCGGCTCAACTACCTGGCCACGCACGACTTCGTCACCCGCCTGTACAACCGCGGCGCGCTCGACGCCCACGTCTCGGAGCTGCTCGCCCGCGTGCAGCGCAGCGAGGCCGAGGCCGTCTTCCTGCTGATCGACATCGACCAGTTCCGCCTCGTCAACGAGACCTGCGGCTGCATCGCCGGCGACGAGCTCCTGCGCCAGTTCGCCGAGGTGGTGGGCGGCCTGCTCGATCGCACCGACTTCTTCGCGCGCCTGGGCGGCGACAAGTTCGGCGTCGTCAGCGAGAACGCGAACGCCGACGCCGGCGCCGCGCTCGCGCGCCGCATCGTCGCGCAGCTGACCGAGTTCGAGTTCATCTGGGAGGAGCGCAGCTTCAAGATGGCCGCCTCGGTGGCCGTCGTGCGCATCGGACCGGACATCGTCTCGTTCGACCAGCTGATGCTCACCGCCGACGAGGCCGCCTACCTCGCCAAGCGCGACGGCCGCGGCACGATCCGGGTGCACGACGCCTCGGTGCTCGACGCCGAGGGCCACCGCGAGTCGGTCAACTGGGCGCTGGTGCTGGTCGACGCGCTGAAGCATCGCCACTTCCGCGCCTTCTTCCAGCGCCTGCAGCCGCTCGCCGCGGCCGATGCCGGCCAGGCGCCGGGCCTGCACGTCGAGACGCTGATCCGCCTGTGGGATCCGCGCCGGCAGAAGCTGGTGCTGCCGTCGCAGTTCATCGCGCCCGCGGAACGCTTCCACCTGGTCGGCGAGCTCGATCGCTGGATGATCCGGGAGGTCGTCTCGCTGCTGGGCGGCCTGGCCGAGAGCCACGAGCACATCGGGCAGGTGGCGGTGAACCTGTCGGCGGTGTCGATCCGCGAGCCCGGGCTCGCGCAGTTCGTGGCCGAGACGCTGGCGGAGTTCCACGTCCCGGGCCGCCTGCTGTGCTTCGAGATCACCGAGACCGAGGCGATCGTCAACCTGCAGAGCGCGGGCGACTTCATGCACGCGCTGCACAAGCTGGGCTGCCGCTTCTCGCTCGACGACTTCGGCAGCGGCTTCGCGTCGTTCACCTACCTGCGCCAGCTGCCGTTCGACTCGATCAAGATCGACGGCATGTTCGTGCGCGACATGGACGGCGACCTCGTGCACGGGGGCATGGTCCGCTCGATGGCCGAGATGGCGCGGCTGCTCAAGAAACCGGTGGTGGCCGAATGCGTCGAGACGGCGGCCGTGGCCGCGATGCTGCGCGAGCTGGGTGTCGAGTGGGCGCAGGGCTTCCACTTCCACCGGCCCGAGCCGCTGACGGTC
>DASVLN010000645.1:0-1513 GCA_036384855.1 Burkholderiaceae bacterium
TGGGCGACGCGCCGGCCGCCGCGGCGGCGCTGCGGCGCTCCTGCCTGGGCGTGTTCGCGGTGCTGCTGCTGGTCGGCGGCGTCGCGGGCTGGTGGGCGGTGCTCGCGCGCCAGAGCCGCCGCGTCGCGCAGGAGGAGAGCAACCGCCAGACCCAGGCGCTCGGCGAGCAGGCGGTGCTGCTGCAGCGCGAGATCGACTCCCATCGCCGCACCGACGCCGAACTGCAGCGCGCCAAGGCCGCGGCCGACGCGGCCAACCAGGCCAAGAGCCGCTACATCTCGACGTTGAGCCACGAGCTGCGCACGCCGCTGAACAGCGTCATCGGCTACGCGCAGCTGCTCGACGACGATCCGGCCCTGCCCGCGCACCGGCGCCAGGCGGTCGGCGTGATCCGGCGCGGCGGCGAGCACCTGCTGTCGCTGATCGAGGGCACGCTGGACCTCGCCCGCATCGAGGGCGGCAAGGTCTCGCTCGCGATCGCGGCGGTGCCGCTGCGCGACCTGCTCGAGCAGCTCGCGGACATGTTCGCGCTGCAGGCGCGCGCCAAGGGCCTGCGCTTCGTGGCCGAGGTCGACGACGGCCTGCCGCGGGCGGTGCGGGCCGACGAGCGCAAGCTGCGCCAGGTGCTGATCAACGTCCTCGGCAACGCCGTGAAGTTCACCGACCGGGGCGAGGTGCGGCTGCGCGTGCGCCACGAGCGCGAGATCGCGCAGTTCGACATCGAGGATACGGGGCCGGGCATCGCGCCGGCCGACCTCGAGCGCGTCTTCGAGCCCTTCGCGCGCGGCGCCGCGATCGCGGGCGCGAGCCCGGGCACCGGCCTGGGCCTGACCATCGCCAAGATGCTCACCGAGCTGATGGGCGGGGAGATGACCGTGCGCAGCGCGCCCGGCGCGGGCACGGCGTTCCGCATCCGCCTGTTCCTGCCGGCGCAGTTCGTCGCCGGCGTGCCGGCGGGCCCCGCGCCGCGCCGCATCGGCTATCGCGGCGCGCGGCGGCGCGTGCTGGCCGTCGACAACGAGGAGGTCGATCGCGAGCTGCTGCGCCAGCTGCTCGTGCCGCTGGGCTTCGAGGTGGAGGTCGCCGGATCGGGCGAGGAGGCGCTCGCCCGGCTGCGCACCGGCGTCCGCGACGGATGGCGGCCCGACGCCATCCTGGTCGACCTCGCCATGCCGGGCATCGACGGCTGGGAGACGATCCGCACCTTGCGCTCGCAGCGCCTGAGCGACGCGCCGGTGGCCATCGTCTCCGCCAACGCCTTCGATCGCCGGCTCGACAACGACCTCGGCCTCGGCGCAGACGACTACGTGCTCAAGCCGGTGCGCGGCGACGAACTGCTGGCGTGGCTCGGCCGCGCGCTCGCGATCGACTGGTGCACCGATGCGGATGCCGATACGGCACCCCGTATCATCGGCGAGCCGGTCGCGACGCCGCCGCGGGACGGCCCGCTGCCCGCGGCGGCGGCGTTGCGCGCGCTCGCGGAGCAGGTGCGGCTCGGCTACCCGCGCGGCAT
>DASVLN010000646.1:0-2351 GCA_036384855.1 Burkholderiaceae bacterium
CTGCCGCCCCAGCGCCTCGCACTCGGCCCGCAGCGCGGCCTCGAAGCGGTCGACCAGCGGGTTGCCGGGCCGGTGCGCGGGGCGCACGGCGTGGACGCGGAACGGGATCGCGAAGGCGAGCGGACGCACCTGCAGGCCCTCGCCGCCGGGCCCGGCGAGCGCGAGCGCCGTCAGCGGATTGACGATGGCCACGCCCAGCCCGTGGCGCACCATCGCGCAGACGGCGACGGCGCTGTCGGTCTCCACGGCGAGTTGGCGGTCGACCCGGGCCTCGGCGAAGAGGTGGTCGACCAGCTGGCGGTAGCGGTCGCGCGGGTGGAAGCTCACGAAGGGCTGGCCGGCGAAATCCGGGGCCGCCAGGCGCGTGCGCGCGAGCAGCGCGTGGCCCGCCGGCAGCACGGCCACCTCGTCGAGCTCCAGCAGCAGCCGCGCCTCGCCGCCCGCCGCGGGCACGTCGTGCTCGGTGACGCCCAGGTCGTGCGCCTGGGCGGCCAGGCGTTCCTCCAGCAGCGGCGACTCGACCGGGTTCACCGACACGCTCACCCCGGGATGCGCCTTCTGGAAGCGCGCGCACGCCCCCGGCAGCAGCGCGTGCGCGAACGCGGGCAGGCAGGCGATCGACAGCTGCCCCTGCGTGAACTGGCGCAGGCGCAGCGCGGTATCCGCGACGCGCTCGAGACCGGCGTAGGAGCGTTCGACCTCCTCGAACAGCGCGTAGGCCTGCGCGGTGGGCCGCAGCCGCCCGCGGACGCGGTCGAACAGCGCGAGCCGCAGCACATGTTCCATGCGCGCGAGCTCGCGGCTGATCGTCGGCTGCGAGGTGAACAGCGCGGCCGCGGCGCCGGTGACGCTGCCGGCGGTCATGACGGCGCGGAAGACCTCGACGTGGCGATGGGTGAGCGATGCGGCGGCCATGCGCGAACCATATCAAATCCGAATGTGATGGCCAAATCAAAGCACTGGACTGAAACCGTGAACCCGCGCACGATGCCGCCATGCCCGACCAGACCCTTCAGCATCCCGCCCCGGCCGCATTCACGCCCGAACTCCTCGACCGCCTTGCCCGCGAGCACGGCACGCCGCTGTGGGTGTACGACGCCGCGACCATCCGCGCCCGCGTCGAGCGCCTGCGCCCGTTCGACACCATCCGCTTCGCGCAGAAGGCGTGCTCCAACACGCACCTGCTGCGCCTGCTGCGCGACCTGGACGTGCGCGTGGACGCCGTGTCGGCGGGCGAGATCGAACGCGCGCTGGCCGCCGGCTACGACGCGCGCGGCGAGGACGCGGGCATCGTCTTCACGGCCGACGTGATCGACGACGCGGCGCTCGCGCTCGTGGCCGCGCACGGCATCCCGGTGAACGCCGGCTCGGCGGGCATGATCGACCAGCTCGGCGCCGCCCTCGGCGCCCGCGCGGCCGGCCATCGGATCTGGCTGCGCATCAACCCGGGCTTCGGCCACGGCCACAACCGCAAGACCAACACCGGCGGCGAGCACAGCAAGCACGGCATCTGGCCGTCCGACCTGCCCGCCGCGCTCGCGGCCATCGCGCGCCACCGCATGCGCCTGGTCGGCCTGCACATGCACATCGGCTCGGGCGTGGACTACGCACACCTCGCGCGCGTGTGCGACGCGATGGCGCAGCACGTGCGCGAGGTCGTCGCGCGGGGCCACGACGTCGAGGCGATCTCGGCGGGCGGCGGGTTGTCGATCCCGTACCGGCCCGGCGACGCGGTCGTCGACACGGCGCACTACTTCAGCCTGTGGGACGCGGCGCGCCGGCAGCTCGCGCGCGAGCTCGGGCATCCGCTGCGGCTGGAGATCGAGCCGGGCCGCTTCCTCGTCGCCGAGTCGGGCGCGATGCTGGCCGAGGTGCGTGCCGTCAAGGACATGGGCGCCAACCACTTCGTGCTCTGCGACGCCGGGTTCAACGACCTCGTGCGACCCGCGATGTACGGCGGCCACCATGCGATCAGCGTCGTCGCGCGCACGCTGCACGAGGGCTCGCAGGCGCCCCGTCCCACCGTCGTCGCCGGGCCGCTGTGCGAGTCGGGCGACGTCTTCACGCAGGACGCCGGCGGCGTCGTCGAGCCGCGCCCGCTGCCGCCCGCCCAGCCGGGCGACCTGCTGGTCTTCCACGATGCCGGGGCGTATGGCGCGTCGATGAGCTCCAACTACAACTCCCGTCCGCTCGCGGCCGAGGTGCTGGTCGACGGCGACCAGGCACGCCGCATCCGGCGACGGCAGACGGTGCAGGAGCTGATCGCGCTGGAGAACTGAGGACGGGCTCAGGCGCCGCCGGCGCGCAGCCCGTCCAGCACGCGCCGCACGGTCGCGACCGCCTCGCGCCGG
>DASVLN010000647.1:0-4200 GCA_036384855.1 Burkholderiaceae bacterium
GGCGGCGGGCGCGCGCCGCGCGGCGGCCCCGGCGACGACGACGCGGACCGCGGCGTGATCGGCTCCGGCTTCATCCTCTCGCCCGACGGCGTCGTGCTGACCAACGCCCACGTCGTCGAGGGCGCCGACGAGGTCACCGTCACGCTGGCCGACAAGCACGAGTACAAGGCGCGGATCATCGGCACGGACGCCCGCACCGACGTCGCCGTGCTCAAGATCGCCGCCTCGAACCTGCCGTTCGTGCGCATCGGCGACGTCGACCGCCTGAAGGTCGGCGAGTGGGTCATGGCGATCGGCTCGCCCTTCGGCCTGGAAAGCACGGTCACCGCCGGCATCGTCAGCGGCAAGCACCGCGAGACCGGCGACTACCTGCAGCTGCTCCAGACCGACGTCGCGATCAACCCCGGCAACTCGGGCGGACCGCTGATCAACATGCGCGGCGAGGTGGTGGGGATCAACTCGCAGATCCTCAGCCCGTCCGGCGCGAGCGCGGGCATCTCGTTCTCGATCCCGATCGACGAGGCGATCCGCGTCGCCGACCAGCTGCGCGCGAGCGGGCACGTCGTGCGCGGGCGCATCGGCGTGCAGATCGGGCCGGTCTCGCGACCGGTCGCCGAGTCCATCGGCCTGGGCAAGCCGCAGGGCGCGCTGGTCGGCAGCGTTCAGCCGGGCCTGCCCGCGGACGCCGCCGGCATCGAGCCGGGCGACGTCATCACGAAGGTGCAGGGCCAGGTGATCGACCAGTCCTCCGACCTGCCGCGCATGATCGGCATGATCAAGCCGGGCGACAAGGCGCACCTCGAGGTCTGGCGCCTTGGCCGCAGGATCGACGTCACGACCAACGTCGTCGACTTCGGCGCCGACGCGGACAAGCCCGACGCCGACGAGGGCCAGCCGCCCGCCGACAAGTCCAACTCCGCCTTCGGCATGCGGGTGAGCGACCTCGCCGACGTGGAGCGCGCGCGCCTGCACGTCAAGGGCGGCGTGCGCGTCGAGGCCGCCGAGGGCGCGGCCGACCGCGCGGGCCTCCAGGAGGGCGACATCGTCCTCGCGGTGGGCGATGTGCGGATCACCTCGGTCAAGCAGTTCCTCGCGACCGCGGCGAAGGTGGACAAGGCGAAGACCGTGCCGGTGCTCGTGCGCCGGGGCGACTCGGCGACGTGGCTGTTGATCAAGCCTGCGGCCAAGTAAAATAACGCCTTTGCCCGCGGGCCCGGTGGCTGATGCAGTCGCCGGGCCGCGCCGCTTCCCGCATTTCCCGCGCGCCCGGCGCCCGCCGGCGCGGACGAGTCCCGTCCGCCGCGCATCCCCGCTTCCCATCCCGAAGGTCGCCAGATGGCACAGTACGTTTTCACGATGAACCGGCTCGGCAAGACCGTGCCCCCGAAGCGCCAGATCCTCAAGGGCATCTCGCTCAGCTTCTTCCCCGGCGCGAAGATCGGCGTGCTGGGCCTGAACGGCTCGGGCAAGTCGACGCTGCTGAAGATCATGGCGGGCGTCGACAAGGACTTCGAGGGCGAGGCCCAGCCCATGCCCGGCCTGAACATCGGCTACCTGCCGCAGGAGCCGCAGCTCGACCCGACGCAGACCGTGCGCCAGTCGGTCGAGGAAGGCATCGGCGGCGTGCTGGCCGCCAAGAAGCGCCTGGACGAGGTCTACGCCGCGTACGCCGAGCCGGACGCCGACTTCGACGCGCTCGCGGCGGAGCAGGGCCAGCTCGAGGCGATCATCGCGGCCGCGGGCTCGGAGAACACCGAGCACCAGCTGGAGATCGCCGCCGATGCGCTGCGCCTGCCGCCCTGGGACGCGGTGATCGGCAACCTCTCCGGCGGCGAGAAGCGCCGCGTCGCGCTGTGCCGGCTGCTGCTGTCCAAGCCCGACATGCTGCTGCTCGACGAGCCGACGAACCACCTGGACGCCGAGTCCGTGGACTGGCTCGAGCAGTTCCTCTCCCGCTTCACCGGCACCGTCGTCGCGATCACCCACGACCGCTACTTCCTCGACAACGCCGCCGAGTGGATCCTCGAACTCGATCGCGGCCAGGGCATCCCGTACAAGGGCAACTACTCGACGTGGCTGCTGCAGAAGGAAGAGCGCCTCGAGCAGGAGCAGCGTTCCGAGGACGCCCGGATGAAGGCGATGAAGAAGGAACTGGAGTGGGTCCGCCAGAACCCCAAGGGCCGCCAGGCCAAGAGCAAGGCCCGCATCGCGCGCTTCGAGGAGCTGTCGGACTTCGATTACCAGAAGCGCAACGAGACCAACGAGATCTTCATTCCCGTGGCGGATCGCCTGGGCACGCAGGTCATCGAGTTCGACGGCGTCACGAAGAGCTTCGGGGACCGCACGCTGATCGACAACCTGAGCTTCAAGGTGCCCGCCGGCGCGATCGTCGGCATCATCGGCCCGAACGGCGCCGGCAAGTCGACGCTGTTCCGCATGATCGCGGGCAAGGAGCAGCCGGACGCGGGCACGGTGACGATCGGCTCGACGGTCAAGATGGCCTTCGTCGACCAGAGCCGCGAGGACCTGGCCAACGACAAGACCGTGTGGGAGGACGTCTCGGGCGGCCTCGACAACCTGACCGTGGGCAAGTTCGTGATGCCCAGCCGCGCCTACATCGGCCGCTTCAACTTCAAGGGCAACGACCAGCAGAAGCTCGTCGGCAACCTGTCCGGCGGCGAGCGCGGCCGCCTGCACCTGGCCAAGACGCTGATCCAGGGCGGCAACGTGCTGCTGCTGGACGAGCCGTCCAACGACCTCGACGTCGAGACGCTGCGCGCCCTCGAGGACGCGCTGCTGGAGTTCGCCGGCTCGGTCATGGTCATCAGCCACGACCGCTGGTTCCTCGACCGCATCGCCACCCACATCCTCGCGTGCGAGGGCGATTCGCAGTGGGTTTTCTTCGACGGCAACTACCAGGAGTACGAGGCCGACAAGAAGAAGCGCCTCGGCGAGGAAGGGGCGCGTCCGAAGCGCGTGCGCTACAAGGCGCTCAAGTGACGCCTCGGGCGTCCCGCTGCCGGAGAAGCCGCCCTCGAGGCGGCTTTTTCATGGCCGCATGACAGGCCGCGGCACGCCATCCCGGAAACGGGCGCCTGCCCCCCCGGGGGGAGGGGGCGTGAACTTCAGCACGGTATGCCGTGGCACGGGGTCACGTTCACCGGAATTGGGGAGGTACCTGCTCGACAGGAGCAAGTATGGTGGGCGCCGATCCTATCCACCATACATCCCGAGGGAGAGAGAAGCATGAGGTTCCGACAGCTCTGCAAGCTGGCCTGCGTGGCGTCCGCCGTGGTTGCTTCGGCGGCCGCGAACGCGACCGTCGTCACGTTCGACTCGCTGGCCAACGCCGGCCAGTACCAGTTCGCCGGCGACGGCATCACGTATTCCGAGAGTGGCCTGACCTTCACCTCGAACCTGCCGTCGCCCGAGTCGCTGCTCGTGTGGGGCGCGCAGTCGGGCTACGACGCCGATCCGCACGGCGGCGCGACCCTGGCGCAGAACTATTTCGGCCAGTATCTGACCATCACGAAAGCCGGCGGCGGCGCGTTCACCCTGAACTCGATCGACATCGCCGACGTCTGGAATCAGGGCTCCGGCGAGGACGTCAACTACACCTGGGTCGACGCCGGCGGCTCGCACATGTCGAGCGTCACGCTGGACAGACAGCCCGGGCTGCAGACCTTCGACTTCAACCTTTCCGGCGTGACCTCGTTTGCGCTCGAGGCAGGCGGCAGCTTCCAGATGGATAACGTGACCTACAGCACTTCCAGCGTGCCCGAGCCCGGTTCGCTGGCGCTGATGACGGCCGGCCTGCTGGGACTCGCCGGCGCGGTGCGCCGCCGCAGGGCCTGAGCGGAAGTTCCTTCGCTGTCCAAGCCGCCCACGGGCGGCTTTTTCCATGCTACGCGACCGATGGCCGGCGCCGCTCGGACTGTCGCGCCGCTTCGAAAAGCGTGTCCCTCGAGAATTCCATCCGAGCGACGCGCATGCAAAAAGCCGCCCTGAGGCGGCTTTCGTTCGGTGTCGTCGACGCGCGCTGCGGGGCAGCGCGCCGGGCGATCAGCGCAGCTTGATTTCCTTGTACAGGACGTGCTTGCGCGCCTTCGGGTCGAACTTCATGAATTCGAGCTTTTCCGGCGTCGTCTTCTTGTTCTTGCTGGTGGTGTAGAAGTGGCCCGTTCCGGCAGTGGATTCGAG
>DASVLN010000648.1:0-2486 GCA_036384855.1 Burkholderiaceae bacterium
ATACGGATGCGGGTGCCGCGAGCGCTGTCGGATACTGCGCGCTTCGCTTCGTCGCAGGAGACCCCGATGCCACGTTCCGCCGTCGCGCTGCGCACGTTCTGCGCCGTGCTCGCCGGCGCGGCCGCGCTCGCGCACGCCGCGCCGCCCGCCCCGCCGGTCGCCCCGGTCAAGCCGGTGACCGATACCTACTTCGGCACCACGGTGACCGACACCTACCGCTACATGGAGGACCTCTCGAACCCCGAGGTCCAGCAGTGGGCGAAGGGCCAGGCCGACTACGCGCGCGCGGTGCTCGACGCGATCCCCGGCCGCGCGCCGCTGCTCAAGCGCATCGCCGAGCTCGAGGCGTCGGTGGCCGCGCGCATCGTCGGCGTGCACGTGCTGCCCTCGGGCCAGGTCTTCTACCAGAAGCGCGCGGCGAGCGACAACCAGTTCAAGCTCTACGTCCGCCAGGGCTTCGACGGCGCCGAACGCCTGCTCGTCGACCCCGAGGCGATGGCCAAGGCCGCCGGCGGCACGCCGCAGGCGATCAACTTCTACGAGCCCTCGCCGAACGGCCGCTACGTCGTCTACGGCGTGTCGCAGGGCGGGTCGGAGGAGTCGCTGATCCACGTCGTCGACAGCGCGAGCGGCAAGGAGCTGATCACGCCGATCCCGCGCACGCACTACAGCGACGCCTGGTGGATGCCCGACGAGAGCGGCTTCTTCTACTTCGGCCAGCGCGAGCTCGCCAAGGGCGCGCCGGAGACCGACAAGTACAAGCACCAGCTCGCCTACTTCCACCGCATGAAGGGCCGCGGCGCCGACCAGGTCGTGCTGGAGGCCGGCAAGTCCGACCACCTGCCGATCGGCGAGGCGGAGTTCCCCGCGGTCTCGCCGGTGCTGGGCACGCGCTGGGCCGTCGCGGCACCGGGCAACGGCGTGCAGAACGAGATCGCCCTGTACGCCGCGCCGCTCGGGCGCGTGCTCGATCCGAAGCTCAAGTGGCGCCGCCTGTTCGACCGCGACGCCGACGTCACCGCCTTCGCGATCCACGGCGACGACCTGTACCTGCTCACGCACAAGAACGCGTCGCGCTACAAGGTCGTCAAGACGAGCATGACCCATCCCGACCTCGAACAGGCGCACGTGGTCGTCGCGCCCGGGCGCGAGGTCGTGACGGGCATCTCCGCGGCCAAGGACGGCCTGTACGTGCAGGCGCGCGACGGCACCGTCGGCAAGCTGTACCGCGTCGCGTGGAGCGCGGACGCGCAGCCGCAGCCGGTGGCGCTGCCGACGGCGGGCGCGGTGTCCATCGACGACGCCGACCCGCGCCTGCCGGGCGTGCTCGCGTCGGTCTCGTCGTGGACGCACGACGTCGTCTACTACGCGCCGGACCGCAGGACGGGCGCGTACGTCGACACCGGCCTGCAGCCGCCGAGCCCGTACGGCGCGCCCGACTCGATCGAGTCGAAGGAGGTGATGGTCAAGAGCTGGGACAACATCGAGATCCCGCTGTCCATCGTCGCGCCCAAGGGCATCAAGCTCGATGGCAGCAATCCGACCGTGCTGTACGGCTACGGCGCCTACGGCATCACCGACGACCCGGTCTACATCCCGCGCTTCCTCGCCTGGTTCGAGCTGGGCGGCGTGCGCGCGACCTGCCACGTGCGCGGCGGCGGCGCGTACGGCGAGGACTGGCACCTCGCAGGCAAGCAGGAGACCAAGCCCAACACCTGGAAGGACTTCATCGCCTGCGCCGAGTACCTGGTCAAGGAGGGCTACACCACGCCCGCGAAGCTGGGCATCCACGGCGGCAGCGCGGGCGGCATCCTGGTCGGCCGCGCGATGACGGCGCGTCCCGACCTGTTCGCGGCGGCGGTGCCCGAGGTCGGCGTGCTCAACGCGCTGCGCTCGGAGACCTCCGCCAACGGCGTGCCCAACATCCCCGAGTTCGGCACGGTGGCCGACCACCGGCAGTTCGACAGCCTGCTGGAGATGGACGCCTTCCACCATGTCGTCGACGGCACGAAATACCCGGCGGTGCTGCTGATGCACGGGATCAACGACCCGCGCGTGCCGCCGTGGGAGTCCTTCAAGATGGCGGCGCGCCTGCAGGCCGCCACCGCATCGGGCAAGCCGGTGCTCCTGCGCATCGACTACGCCGCCGGCCATGGCATCGGCAGCACCAAGACGCAGCGCCAGGAGCAGTACGCCGACATGTGGAGCTTCATGCTGTGGCAGTTCGGCGATCCGCGCTTCCAGCCTCCGGCCGCGGCCCACTGAAGCGGCGGCGGGCGCGCGGCCGCGAAGGCTGCGGCGGGGCTTCGCCACCCGCGTCTGCAGGCGCGGCCGAGCCGGCACAGAATGCGCGCTTCGCGCCGCTGCCTGCGGCCACGTTCCCAGACCGGAAAGGATCCTCCACGATGTCCCGTTCCCGCCTCACCCGCGCGGCCCGCGCCGCCGTCCTCGCCGCCGCGGCGGCCTTCGCCTGCGGCCTCGCCGTC
>DASVLN010000649.1:0-2308 GCA_036384855.1 Burkholderiaceae bacterium
CTGGCCAAGTACCGCGCGATCCCGGCCGCGGCGGTCGCGCGCGCCATGGTCGCCGCGGCGCGCGCGCGACGGCCCGGCGCCACGATCCACCACTGGCGCGAGATGCAGGCCGCGGCGCCGGGATAATCGGTTGTCTCGCGCGGCGTTCGCGCGCGCCACGAACACGAACACTCGAAAGGAACGTCGACGACATGAGCACGCTCAAGGAACGCATCACCGAAGACATGAAGGCCGCGATGCGGGCCAAGGAATCCGACCGCCTGCTCGCGATCCGCAACCTGCAGGCCGCGATCAAGCAGAAGGAGGTCGACGAGCGCATCGTGCTCGACGACGCCGCGGTGGTCGCGGTCGTCGACAAGCTCGTGAAGCAGCGCAAGGACTCGATCGACGCTTTCTCGAAGGCCGGCCGCACCGACCTCGTCGACAAGGAATCCGCCGAACTGGCCGTGCTGAGCGCCTACCTGCCGCAGCGCCTGGATGCCGATGCCATCGCCGCCGAGGTGGCGGCCGTCGTCGCCGAGCTGGGGGCCTCGGGCCCGGGCGACATGGGCAAGGTGATGGCGGCCGTGAAGGCGAAGCTCGCCGGCAAGGCCGAGATGGGCCAGGTGTCGGCGGCGGTCAAGGCCGCGCTGGCCAAGTGACACGCACGTGATTCGAAGGAGACCCGCATGGAAACCACCCTGCCCCTGCGCCAGATCGACCACGACGTCTTCGTCGCCCCGCAGCTCGAGCCGGCCGCGATGCCGGAGCTCGCGCGGCTCGGCTTCAAGAGCGTCGTGAACAACCGCCCGGACTTCGAGCACGGCCCCGACCAGCCGGCCTCCGCCGACATCGCCGCCGCCGCGAAGGCCGCCGGCCTCGAATACCGCCACCTGCCGGTGGCCGGCGGCTACCAGTCGCCCGAGGAAGTGGCGGCCTTCGGCCAGCTGGTGGCCGAGCTGCCGCGTCCCCTGCTGGCGTTCTGCCGCTCGGGCGCGCGCTCGACGCGGCTGTACCAGCTCGCCCAGGGCAGCTGAGCGGCGCCGCCGCACGCGCGCCGTTCGCCGGGAGGCCGGCTGCGCGCATACCCAGTGCCGTATAGCGGGCACCGTGCGCATGACGCGCGCCGGCACCGCGTGAACCGGGTGACGCGACTTCGATCCACGTCACCCGGAACCAGCATCCATGCGGGCTGGCGGGCCATCGCCCGGCGCGGGAAAACGTGCATTGCCGCTCCCGCGCGATGTCGACACATTGCGCACACACGTCTTTTCGTCCGTCCCCGACACGCGAGAAAGGTGCCCGCATGCAAGTCGTCCTCCGCAACGTCCTGGTCACCGGCGCCGTCGTGGCCGCAGGCGGCGTCGCCGCGGTCTCGCAGGCGACGAACTACTCGCTCTGGATCAACGGCCGCAACGGCGGGGGCGCGGTCGCCAACTACGCCGACTTCACCTACTGGGGCCCGAGCTCGGCGGCCGCCGGCGTCAACAAGAAGGCGGTCAACTGGGACGGCCACAGCCACGTCTCCGACCAGAACTACCTCGTGCGCAATGCGCTCGACTGCTACTGCACGGGCCCGAACTGGTGCTACGTCGCGGCGCACAGCGCGGGCGACCTGATGATCGGCTACGCGTTGTCGATGTATGGCGGATCGACGCGCCAGGTCAAGAACGCGACGCCCGACGCGAGCGGTGCCTGCGGCAACGCCAGCGGCAACCCGACGCAGACCGGGTGGAACATCAAGTGGGTCGACATCGCGGCCGGCGCGGGCGGAGGCTCGGAGCTCGCCGACGTCGGCGACTGGACGACCTCCGAGCCGCTGGTCTCCGACCTGAAGACCGCGACCGCGCGCGCGATGTACGACCACAACAACACGCGCAGCCACTGGTTCTACATGTACGCCGGCGCCGCGGGGACGCTGTACTCCTTCGTGCTGCCGGGCCAGGACGACGAGGCGGTCGCGTACCACAGCTCGGGCGGCGTCGCGGGCGCCTCGGGCGGCGCGTACTGCAACCCCAGCGACTGGTTCTGCAACGACCTCACGCTGGGCACGGCCGCCAACGAGGGCGGCTCGGCGAAGTGGAGCTGGCACACGGTCGCCTTCCGCGACGACGGCGAGAAGTACAACCACTACACCAACGGCCAGTGGCAGGGCGTCGTGAGCCTGGTGCGGCAGGACATGGCGAACAACGCCAGATGACGAGCCCCCACGCCCGCGGCCGCCTGCTGCCCTCCGCGGGGGCGTTCGCGAGCGGCCCGGCAAGGCCGGATCCGCCGCTCCCCGGCGCCTCGCGTGAGGCGAAGCGTCGGCCGCGCCGAAGGCTGGCGG
>DASVLN010000650.1:0-1790 GCA_036384855.1 Burkholderiaceae bacterium
CTCCGCCGCAGCCTTCTCGGCAGCCGCCCTTTCCGCGGCGGCCTGGCGCTCGCGCTCCTCGGCCTCGGCGCGTGCGCGCTCCTCGGCCTCGCGCTGGCGGCGCTTCTCGGCGAGTTCCTCTTCCTGCTGGCGGATCGCCTCGGCCTGCGCGCGCGCCTCTTCCTCGCGGCGGCGCAGCTCGGCTTCGTCGGGCACGGCCGGGGCGGCGGCCTCGGTCGCCTCCTCGGTCGTCTCGTCGTCGCGCTTGACGAACACGCGCTTCTTGCGCACCTCCACCTGGATCGTGCGCGCCTTGCCGCTGGCGTCGGCCTGCTTGATCTCGCTGGTCGACTTGCGCGTCAGCGTGATCTTCTTGCGCTCGCCGCCGGTCGTGCCGTGCATGGTGCGCAGGTGGTCGAGCAGCCGCTCCTTGTCTGCGTCGCTCAGCGCGTCCTCGGCCGCCTTCTTGGCGACGCCGGCGGACTGCAGCTGATCGAGCAGCGTTGCAACGGGGCGATTCAGCTCCGATGCAAGCTGTGCGACGGTGGTCACTGCCATTTCTGGGATTCCTTGCTCGTTGATCCGGGCGTTCGGTGTATCTGGGTTGCGTCGTTCGGCTGGAGGCTTACGCGGCGCCGTTGAACCAGTGCTCGCGGGCCTTCATGATGAGGGCCTTCGCGGCAGCCTCGTCCATGCCGGTCATCTCCACCAGCTCGTCGACGGCCAGGTCGGCGAGGTCGTCGCGCGAGTGCACGCCGCCGTCGGCCAGCCGACCGATCAGCTCCGGCGTCAGGCCTTCGAGGTCGCGCAGATCCTGCGACACCTCGTCGACGCGTTCCTCGCGTGCGATCTCCATCGTGAGCAGCGCGTCCTTGGCGCGGGTGCGCAGCTCGTTGACGGTGTCCTCGTCGAAGCCCTCGATCTCCAGCATCTCCTGCAGGGGCACGTAGGCGACCTGCTCGAGGCTGGTGAAGCCTTCCTCGATCAGGATGTCGGCGACTTCCTCGTCGACGTCCAGCTTCTCGACGAACAGCTGGCGCACGCCGCCCAGCTCCTGGGCCTGCTTCGCCTGCGATTCCTCGGCCGTCATGATGTTGATCCGCCAGCCCGTCAGGTCCGACGCGAGGCGCACGTTCTGGCCGCCGCGGCCGATCGCGATCGCGAGGTTCTCCTCGTCGACCACGACGTCCATCGCGTGCTTCTCCTCGTCCACGACGATGGAGACCACGTTGGCCGGCGCGAGCGCCCCGATCACGAACTGGGCCGGATCCTCGCTCCACAGCACGATGTCCACGCGCTCGCCCGCGAGCTCGTTGGTCACCGCGGTGACGCGCGAGCCGCGCACCCCGACGCAGGTGCCGATCGGGTCGACCCGCTTGTCGTGCGAGAGGACGGCGATCTTGGCGCGCGAGCCGGGGTCGCGGGCGCAGCTCTTGATCTCGAGCAGGCCCTGCTCGATCTCGGGGACTTCCTGGGCGAACAGCTCGACCATGAAGCCCGGAGCGCTGCGCGAGAGCATGATTTGGGGACCACGCGCGGTCGGATCAACCCCGGCGATGAACGCACGCACGCGGTCGCCCGAGCGCAGGTTCTCCTTCGGGATCATCTCGCCGCGCTTCAGGCGGCCCTCGACGCGACCCGACTCGACGATGATGTCGCCCTTGTCCAGCCGCTTGACCGTGCCGACGAAGATGCGCTCGCCGCGCGACAGGAAGTCGTTGAGCAGCTGCTCGCGCTCGGCGTCGCGGATCTTCTGCAGGATGACCTGCTTGGCCGCCTGCGCGCCGATGCGGCCGATCGGCACCGACTCG
>DASVLN010000651.1:0-2358 GCA_036384855.1 Burkholderiaceae bacterium
TCACGCCCGCGGCGCTGCGGCGCGAGCTGCTGGCGCGGGTGGACGCGATCGCGGCGCTCTACCGGCGGCCGCCGCAGGGCGCCGGAGCGCGCGGACGATGAGCCGCCGGAGCGTCAGTGGGTGCTGTCGTTGTTGTGGATGACCGGATCGTTGGTGCTCGCGTAGCCCCCGGTCGATTTCTGCACGCACACCGAGTAGCCGAAGTCGCCGGCGCTCACGAACGCGTCCGTCCAGGTCACCAGGGTGGACGAGACGGTCACGGACGGGTCGGGGAAGTTGGCGTCGGGCGGCGTGTTGAGGTAGACGGCGTTCGTGGACGGAAAGGCCCAGCCCGACGACATGAGCTGGAACTGCAGCGTCGTGGACGCGGACACGTCCATCGTGTACGGCGAGCAGGTGACGTGAGGCTTGCCCTGGACGTCGACGGTCACGTAGACCTCGATCGGGGGCGCATCGGTGGCGGCCATGCGATGCCTCAGCAGGCGCTGTCGTTGTTGTGGATCACCGGGTCCTGCGTGTAGACCGGGCCGCCGGTCGAGCGCTGCACCGCGACCGTGTAGGCGATGTCGCCCGAGCACGCGAAGACGTCCTGCCAAGTCGCCTGCGTCGGGCTCACCGTCACGGCCGGTGCCGGGAAGTTGGCGTCGGGCGGGGTGTTGAGGTAGGCGGCGTTCGTGGACGGGAAGACCCAGCCCGGCGTCACGAGATTGAATTGCAGCGTGCTCGGGCAGCTGACGCTGGCGTCGTAGGGCGTGCACGTGACATGGGGATTGCCGCGAACGTCCACGGTCACGTTGACGCTGATCTGGACGACGGTTTCGGTGGTGCTGGTCATGGGTTCCCTTGCAATGGGCCCGGCGTCTCCCCCGCCATCCGCGCCGGCCCGAGTTGGTCTTCGAGATCGGCAAAGACGGGGTGCCGATAAGAGGTCGCAAGCACCCTATCGGCCCAGGCGCGCGCTTCTTGAGTCCGGCCCAGGCGCAGGCAGAGCAGTCCTTGCAGCGTCATCGCGGGCGGGCTCCCGCGCGCCGCGGCGGGCGCGTTGCGGTCGAAGGCCTCGCGCCACGAGGCGGCCGCTTCGCCAGGCTTGCCCTCGTGCTGCAGGAGATCCCCGAGCGCCAGGCCCGCGCGCGTGACCAGCTCGCGTTCGCCCGGCGTCAGCTCGCTGCCGGCGAGCTCGTAGCGTCGCACGTCGGAGAGGTAGTCCCGCAGCGCGGCGACGACGGCCGTGCGCTCCGTCTCGTCGCGCGCGAGCCGGGCCTTCAGCACACGGTCGTGGCCCAGCAGCGCGATGCGCCAGCCCGCCTTGCCCCGCGGCGTCGACAGCAGCTTCGTGGATTCGTCCGCGACACGCCGGTCCAGGGCGCGGGCGCCGTCGACGTCGCCCATCGCCAGCAGGAGGTCCTCGAGCTGCTGCTGCGTCCGCACCGCGTCGAACAGCCAGTCGAGGTTGCTCGGGTCGCGCGCCGCGAGCGCCTGGGCATCCGCGACGCCCCGGCGCAGGGTCGCGAGCGCCGCGTCGCGTTGCCCCAGGTCCATCTGCAGCCGGCCGATGTCGACGAGCGCCGTCCCGAGCACCTGGCGCACGCTTGCGTTCGTGTCCGCGTTCGGCGCCCGCCGCGCGGCCGCCATCTTGCGCTGGGCCGTCGCGATCGCGGCGTCGTAGCGACCGAGGCTTTCCTGCGCACGCATGAGCCAGCCGATGATGGTGGCATGGTCGAAGGCCTCGTCGGGGCGCGCAGCGGCGATGTCGGCCATGTTGCGTTCGGCGGGCTCGATGGTGGCCAGCGCCTCCGCCGGGCGGCCGAGGTCGATCAGCGCGGTCGCCACGTTGGTCGCGGCGTAGACCTGCTCGAGCCGCCAGTCGAGGTTGTCCGGCGCGATCGCGCGCAGCCTGTCGGCCAGCGCCAGGTAACGCCGGAACGAGGCTTCGGCGTCGGTGAAGCGGCCGCGCGTCCATTGCGTATACCCGACCCAGTATTCGCTCTGCGCGTGGTCGAAGATGCGCTGCCCGTCGCCGGGATGGCGCCTGAGCAGCGCCGCGGTGGAGTCGGCCGCCTGGCGGAAGTCGCGTTCGGCCTCGTCGAGGCGGCCGCGCTGCTGTGCCAGGTCGCCGATCAGGTGGAGCGCGCGGTTGCGGCGACCGAGGGAGTCGGCATCCAGGCGGTCGAGGTCCTGCGCGGCGTAGTAGGCGAGGGCCTTGTCGCCGACGCTGTCAAGCACGTCGAGCCGGCCCACGGGCTCGAGCTTCTTGCGCAGGTCGGTGATCATGAATTCCACCAGGCCTTCCGCCTGCTCGCGCTGGCGGCTCGCCTCGCGCGCCTGCCACAGCGCGACGCCCACGCCCGCGGCCAGCGC
>DASVLN010000652.1:0-4963 GCA_036384855.1 Burkholderiaceae bacterium
GTCCGCGGCGCAGCGGTGCACGTGCCCGACTCGTGCCGACCTGCCGGCGTCGCAGCCGCAGTCCGCGGCGGCGGGGCGGGCGCTCCTGCTGGCGTGCGCCGATTCCACGGGGGTCTCCCTTCGCGCCGGCACCAGGGGCGCATCCGCGCGAGTGTGGCGTCCCGCCGCGCCCGCGTACAGGGCGCCGACCCGCTCAACTTAGGGAGGACGCCCGCCGCCGAGCGACTATCATCCGCCGACCGAGACAGCCCGCCACGTGGAGGCAGCCATGGCCCTGATGGGATTCCTCAAGAAGCAGTTCATCGACGTCATCGAGTGGACGGAGCCGGCCGACGGCATCCTCGCCTGGCGCTACCCGATGCAGGATCACGAGATCCAGAACGGCGCGCAGCTCACGGTACGCGAGGCGCAGGCCGCCCTGTTCGTCAACGAGGGCAAGGCCGCCGACGCGTTCGGGCCGGGCCTGTACACGCTCAACACGCGCACGCTGCCCCTGCTGACCAACCTGAAGAACTGGGACAAGCTCTTCGCCTCGCCGTTCAAGAGCGACGTCTACTTCTTCAGCACGCGCCTGCAGACGGACCAGCGCTGGGGCACGCCGCAGCCCGTCACGCTGCGCGACAAGGATTTCGGCGCCATCCGCGTGCGCGCGTTCGGCAACTACGCCTGGCGCGTCGCCGACCCGAAGCTGTTCCAGCAGCAGGTCTCGGGCACGCGCGAGGTCTACCGGGTCGAGGAGATCGACGGCCAGCTGCGCGGGCTGATGCTGCAGCACCTGTCCGACGCGGTCGCGCAGAGCGGCATCCCCTTCCTCGACCTCGCCGCCAACCAGATCGAGTTCGCGACCCAGATCCGCAATGCCGTCGCCCCGGCCTTCGCGAGCCTCGGCATCGCGCTGGACATGGTGACGGTGCAGAACCTGTCGCTGCCCGACGAGCTGCAGAAGATCCTCGACCAGAAGATCGGCATGGGCATGGTCGGCCAGGACATGGGCAAGTTCATGCAGTACCAGACGGCGCAGGCGATCCCCGAGTTCGCGAAGAACGCCGGCCAGGGCGGCATCGCGGGCGACGCGATGGGCCTGGGCGCGGGCGTGGCGCTGGGGCAGGTGCTCGCGGGCAACCTGTCGCAGGGGCTCAATGCCGGCAACCCCGCCAACAACCCGGCCTCGTCCGTCGCCGCCACCCAGGCGCCGTCCACGCAGGACGTGATGGGCTTGATCGAGAAGCTGGGCGAGCTCAAGGCCAAGGGCATCCTGACCGACGAGGAATTCGCCGCCAAGAAGGCCGAGCTGCTGAAGAAGCTCTGACGCCGCGCCGCGCGACGTGAGCACTCCGCCACCCGCCAGCCAGCGCAGCTGGCGCGCCGCCTGCCCGAACTGCGGCGCGCCGGTCGAGTTCCGCTCGCCCGCCTCGGCCAGCGCGGTCTGCAGCTTCTGCCGCAGCACGCTGGTGCGCGAGGGCGAGGCGCTGCGCAAGATCGGCCAGAGCGCCGAGCTCTTCGACGACTTCACCCCGCTGCAGCTCGGCGCCTCCGGGCGCTACGCCGGCGAGGGCTTCGTGCTGGTCGGCCGCCTGCAGTTCGGCACCGAGGACGGTCCGTGGAACGAGTGGCACGCCCTGTTCGACAACGGCCGCGACGGCTGGCTGTCGGAGGACAACGGCCGCCACGTCTTCGCGTTCGACCTGCCGGTGCCCGCCGGCGCCCCCGATCCGGCGCAGTTGCAGCCCGGCTCCAGGGCCTTCGTCGACGGCCGCGCCTGGAACGTCGGCTCGCGGGTGCAGGCGCGCCTGCTGGCCGCCGAGGGCGAACTGCACGAGCCGCCGCCGGCCGACCGGCCGTTCACCATCGTCGACCTGCGCAACGAGTCGGGCGAGGTCGCCACGCTGGATGCGAGCCTCGCGCCGCGGCTGCAGTGGTCGGTCGGGCGCCCGGTGCAGCTGTCCGAGCTGAAGATGCAGGGGCTGCGCGAGGCCTCGGAGAAGACGCTCCAGTCGCAGGCGCCCGCCTGCCCCAGCTGCGGCGCGCCGCTCGCGATCACGCTGTCGACCTCGCAGTCGGTCGTCTGCGGCAGCTGCAAGTCGGTCGTCGACCTGTCCAAGGGCATCGGCCCGGACATGGCGCACTACGCGCAGGAGAACCGCTACGAGCCCGAGATCCCGATCGGCGCCACCGGCACGCTGCCGACCACGCGGGGCGCGACGCCGCTGCCCTGGACGGTCGTCGGCTACATGGAGCGGATCGAGCTCGCGTCCGGTGGCGACGGGGAAGCCGAGGCCTGGCGCGAGTACCTGCTCTACAACCGCAACGAGGGCTTCGCGTTCCTGGTCGACACGAACGAGGACTGGAGCCTCGTGCGCACGCTCACGGGCGCGCCGCGCGTCGCGGGCGATCGCGCGACCTGGGCCGGCCGCGACTACACGCGCCGCTGGACCTACGACTCGACCGTCACCTACGTCCTCGGCGAGTTCTACTGGCGCGTCGAGGCCCACCAGCGCACGCGCCACCAGGACTTCGAGGCCTCGGCCAGCGGCTACCGCGCGCTGCTGAGCCTGGAGAGCACCGCCGCCGAGAGCCTCTGGTCGGCCGGCGAGACGCTGCCTGCCGAGCTGGTCGCGCAGGCCTTCCGCCTGGCAGCCCCGCAGGCCGCGCGGCTGGAGCGCGCCGGCCCGCCCGCGGGCGGGCTGGACATCGGCGGGTTCCGCGTCTCGTGGCTGATGCTGATCGTGCTGCTGGTCGTCGTGATCCTGCTGCTCGCGATGTGCAGCCACGACAGTTGCGCCGGCGTACGCAAGGCCTACGGCGACGCGAGCCCCGAGTACCAGCAATGCCGCATCCGCCAGGCCGCGGGCACCGGCTACTACGCCGGCACCGGCGGCGCCTGGGGCGGCTATTCGTCCGGCGGCGGCGGCCACAAGTGACCGCACCCGCCCTTTCCCGCATCCACCGAAAAGGAGCCGACGCATGAACGTACCAGAGTGGCTGCACCCCGAGGTGCTGGGCGGCACGATCCTCTACGCCGTGATCGGCGTGGTCGTGCTGTGGCTCGCCTTCGTGGTCATCGACAAGATCACGCCGTACCACCTGTGGGACCAGATCGTCCGCGAGAAGAACGTCGCGCTCGCGATCGTCGTCGGGGCGATGTTCATCGCGCTGGGGATGATCATCGCCGCGGCGATCCACGGTTGATGGCGGCGCGCCCGCGCTCCGGCGACGCGCGCGCGCCCGTCGACGCACGCGTCGCCGTGGGCCCGGGCGAAGTCGCCTTGCTCGCGTCGGTCTTCGTCGTCGCCGCCTGCGGCCTGGTCTACGAGCTGTGCGCCGGCGCGCTCGCGAGCTACCTGCTCGGCGACTCGGTGCTGCAGTTCTCGACCGTCATCGGCACCTACCTGTTCGCGATGGGCCTGGGCTCGTGGGCCTCGCGCCACGTGCGCGAGCCGCTCGCGCCGACCTTCGTGCGGGTGGAGCTGATCGTCGGCGTCGTCGGCGGCCTGATGCCGGCGGCCCTGTTCATGGCGCACGCGACGCTGCCCGCGGCGGCGCTCGCGTCCTTCCGCGTGCTGCTGTACGCGCTCGTGAGCATCGTGGGCATCGGCGTGGGACTCGAGATCCCGATCGTGCTGCGCCTGCTCGACCGCCACCTGCGCGGCCGCGACGCGCTCGCGACGCTGGTGTCGCAGGTGCTCACCTTCGACTACCTCGGCTCGCTGGTCGTCTCGCTCGCGTTCCCGCTGCTGCTGGTCCCTCACCTCGGTATCGTGCGCTCGGGCGTGTTCTTCGGCCTGCTGAACACGCTGGTGGCGGCGTGGTCGCTCTGGCTGTTCCGCGGCGAGGTGCCGCGCTGGCGCGCGCGCGGCGTCGAGTGCGTCGTCGTCTTCGCGGGCCTGGTCGCCGCGATGGCCGCGGGCGACGCGCTGACGACGTGGTCGGAGGATCGGTTCTACGGGCCCGGCATCGTGCTGCAGGAGCAGACGCCCTACCAGCGCATCGTCGTCACCTCGCAGTCGGGCGCGATCCGGCTGTTCCTCAACGGCAACCTGCAGTTCAACTCGAAGGACGAGTACCGCTACCACGAGGCGCTCGTGCACCCGGCGATGGCCGGCTTCGGCGCGCCGCGGCGCGTGCTGGTGCTGGGGGGCGGCGACGGGCTGGCGATCCGCGAGATCCTGAAGTACCCGTCGGTGCGGCAGGTCACGCAGGTCGAGCTCGACCCCGAGATGACGCGCCTGTTCACGACGCAGCCCATGCTGACGGCGCTCAACGCGGACGCGCTGCACGATCCCAAGGTGCGCATCGTCAACGCGGACGCCTTCACCTGGCTCGAGCAGCACGACGACGCCTATGACGTGATCGTCGTCGACTTCCCCGACCCGAGCAACTTCGCGCTCGGCAAGCTCTACTCCACCAGCTTCTACGAGCTCGTCGACCAGCACCTGTCGGCCAGCGGCTACGCGGTGGTGCAGACGACTTCTCCGCTGGTCGCGCGGCGCAGCTTCTGGACCGTGGCCGCGACGCTGGAGGCCGCCGGCCTGCGCACGACGCCGTACCACGTCCACGTGCCGAGCTTCGGCGAATGGGGCTTCATCATCGCGAGCCGCCGGCCGTGGGTCGCGCCGCGCGCCCTGCCGCCGGGCCTGCGCTTCCTCACGCTGCCGGGCCTGCAGGCGCTGCAGGACTTCCCGCCCGACATGGCGCGCGTGCCGGCCGAGCCCAACCGCCTGTCCAACCAGACGCTGGTGCGCACCTTCGAGCAAGAGTGGGGCAAGGTGCATGACTGAAGGCGACGGCTGGTCGCGCCGCGGCTTCCTGGGCGCGACGCTGGCCGCGCCGGCCATCGTGACCGGGTGCGCGAAGCCGCCCGCGGACTGGCGGCGGCATGTGGAGGGCCGCTGGGTCGGGGACGACGTGGCGCTCGGCCATCGCGTGCGCGACGGCGCGAAGGATGCCGCCGCGCACCCGCCCG
>DASVLN010000653.1:0-1828 GCA_036384855.1 Burkholderiaceae bacterium
GTGCCTGCAGGCCGACGCGCGCGTCGCAGACCAGCGCCTGGCCGTGCCACTTGTGCGCATCGGCGGGCTGCACGTTCAGGCCCAGCAGCCGCGCCTGCGGGAACAGCGCGTGCGAGCCGGTGGTGAAGTCCTGCAGGCGCGAGCCGACCGCCACCACGAGATCGGCCCCGCGCGCGCAGGCGTTCGCCGCGGGCGAGCCCGTGACGCCGATCGCGCCGACGTTGAGCGGATGGTCCCACGCGAGGCTGCCCTTGCCGGCCTGGGTCTCGGCGACCGGGATGCCGTGCGCCTGCGCGAACGCGGCGAGCGCGGCGCCGGCCTCCGAATACAGCGCGCCGCCGCCGGCCACGATCAGCGGGCGCTCGGCGGCGCGCAGGGTCTCGATCGCGGCCGCGAGTTCCATCGCGTCGGGCGCCGGCCGGCGGATGCGCAGCACCGGCGGCGCGAGGAAGTCCTCCGGGCAGTAGAAGGCTTCGGCCTGCACGTCCTGCGGCAGCGCGAGGCAGGCCGGGCCGCAGGTCGCCGGGTCGGTCATCGCGCGGATCGCCTGCGGCAGCGCCACGAGGACCTGCGCGGGCCGCGTGATGCGGTCGAAGTAGCGCGTCACCGGCCGGAAGCAGTCGTTGACGCTCAGGTCGCCGTGCGCGAAGTCCTCGAGCTGCTGCAGCACCGGGTCGGGGGCGCGCGAGGCGAAGGCGTCGCCCGGCAGCAGCAGCACGGGCAGCCGGTTCACGTGCGCGAGCGCCGCGGCCGTCACCAGGTTGGTGGCGCCCGGACCGATGCTGGTCGTGACGGCCATCGCGCGGCGCCGCAGGTTGGCCTTCGCGTAGGCGATCGCGGCGTGCGCCATTGCCTGCTCGTTGTGCGCGCGCCAGGTGGGCAGGCGGTCGCGCTCGGCGTGCAGCGCCTCGCCGAGCCCGGCCACGTTGCCGTGCCCGAAGATCGCGAACGCGCCTCCGAAGTAGGGCACGACGCGGCCGTCGTCGAGCTCGACGCGCAGCGCCGCGAGATGGCGCACCAGGGCCTGGGCGAGGGTGAGTCGGATCGTCTTCATGGGGATGTGCGTCCGTCAGGCGGCGTCGACGCCGGCCGCTGATACGGCAACAGGTTGGGGTACCGTCCCGCCCTGGGGCCGCGTGGCGCGCCAGGCGTCGACCAGTTGCTCGAAGTTGGCGGCGACGGCGGCGACGAAGGCCTCGTCGGCGGCCGTGCCGGGCGGCGCCGCGAGCCAGGCGCTCGCCGGGCCGGCCCACAGCGAGCGGCCCACCATGAAGCCCCGCACCAGCGGATGCGTCGCCGCCGCGAAGCCGCGCGCCAGGTCGTCGAGCGGCTGGTTGAGGCCGAGGATGACGGCGCCGCGGCATTGCGGGTCGCGCGCGGCCACCAGCGCGGCCAGGCGCGTCCACGACGGCGCCTGCATCGGGGCGAGCTTCCACCACTCCGGCTTGAGGCCGATCGTGTACAGCCGCGTGACGGCGCGCAGCACGGCGGCGTCGGCCGCGGGCGTGGCCGGCGTCATGCCGGGCGGGATCACCTCGAGCAGCAGCTCGTTGCCGCTCGCGCGCGTCGCCGCCCAGGCCTCGCGCAGGCGGGCTTCCTGCTCCAGGCGCAGGTCGACGTCCTCGTCGGGGTGGTAGTGCACCAGGCACTTGACGACCTGCTCGCGCGGCCAGGCGACCAGCTGCGACCCGAGCGAGCCGCTCCCTTCGAAGCGCAGCGGGCGCGAGCCGGGCAGCTCGATCGGCCGGCCGACCCACCAGCCGCGGCCCGTGGCGGCGTGCAGCGCGTCCTCGCCGAGGCTGTCGTCGATCAGCACGCCGACGCGCCC
>DASVLN010000654.1:0-5153 GCA_036384855.1 Burkholderiaceae bacterium
CGCTCGGCGAGCTGGAGCTGCGCCTCGTGCGCGACGCGATGGCGGCCGCAGGCGGCAACCAGTCCGAGGCGGCGCGGCGGCTGGGCGTGTCGCGCGTCGGCCTGATCAAGAAACTGACCCGCCTTGGCCTGCGTTGAGGCCAGAGGCCCCGCGGCATCGGCCGGCGCGATCTGCCAACTAATGCGCATGCTCCGCCGCGGCGTCGCCGGGCGGTCTGCTCGACAGCGCAGAATCGCCGCTCCCATGTCCGCCCGAATCCCTCGTTCGCTCGCCGCCATCGCCGTCACGCTCGTCCTCGCGGCCGGCGCGGCTGCGCGCGCGGCGGTGCCGGCCATCGCGGCGTCGGCGCCCGTGGTCGCGCCGTCGACCGACCTCGCGCTGGAGGTGGTCGGCATGCGCCCGCCGTCGGGCAGCACCCTCAAGGCCAACGAGCCGGTCGTCGTCACGCTGCGCTACCGCTATGCGCGGCCCGCGGGCGACGTGATGGTGTGGGCCAAGCTGCTCGGAGCCGGTCCGTCGACCTACGAGGGCGCGCATCCCGACACGCCTGCCGGCAGCGGCACCATCGAGCGCACCGTCACGCTCAACGGCCCGGGCGAGGTGCACCGGCTCACGCTGGTCGCCAAGGATGCGCGCCTGCAGCAGATCTACCGCCGCGAGGTGCCGGTGCACTACACCTGGGTGCCCAATCCGCGCGCCGAGGCGATCCGCGACGATGGCGCCGACTCGCGCATCGTCGGCGTGCGCCTGGCCGCGGGCACGCCGGCCGTGCTCAGGGCCGGCACGCCGGTGGCCGTGGAGCTGGACGTCGACAACCGCTCCTCGCGCGGCGTGCAGGCCTGGGTCGAGCCGGTCACCTCGTGCAACATGGCCTTCGACGACCTGCTCAAGGTCGAGGCGGCCAGGGCCACCGTGCGCCAGCGCTTCACCGTCGGCCAGAAGTGCGTCGTCACGCGGCTGCGCGTGGCGCTCGCCAACAGCGCCGGCGTGCGCGTGTTCGACCAGCTCGTGGACGTCGACCTGCGCTACGTCGACTGACCGGTCGACAGGGCCGCCGGCGCCGCGAAGCGCCGTGCCAGGAAATCGACCAGCGCGCGCACCCGCGCCGGCACGAAGCGGCCGCTGGGCAGCAGCGCGTGCAGCGGGTACGGGTCGGTCTCCCAGTCGGCGAGCAGCGGCACCAGCGCGCCGCTGGCGAGGTCGCGGCGCTGCTCGATCTCGGTCTTGAGCAGGATGCCCGCGCCGGCGAGCGCCCACTCGCGCGCGAGCGAGGCGTCGTCGACGCTGCGGTCGCCGCCCACGCGCACCGTCGTCCACTGGCCGCGCTGGCCGAAGCGCCAGGTGCGGAACGGCCGGCCGCCGCGCATGAAGGCGATGCAGTTGTGGTCGACGAGGTCCAGCGGCGTGCGCGGCGTGCCGCGGCGGCGCAGGTAGTCCGGCGAGGCGCTCAGCACGGGCCGCGCCACCGTCAGCGTGCGCGCGACCAGCCGCGAGTCGGCGAGCTCGCCGTAGCGGATCGCGAGGTCGACCTCGTCGCGCAGCACGTCCAGCACGCGGTCGCCGACGTTGAGCGCAAGCTCCACGCCCGGATGCAGGCGCAGGAAGTCATCGAGCATCGGCATCAGCACCGTGCGCGTGAGGTCGGACGGCGCCGCCAAGCGCACCGTCCCGACCAGCGCCCCGCGCTCGGCGTCCAGCTGCGACTCGCCCTCGGCCAGCAGCTCGAAGGCGCGGCGCGCGTAGTCCAGCAGGATCTGGCCGGGCGGCGTCAGGCGCATCGCGCGGGTCGAGCGCTCGACCAGCCGCGTGCCCAGCTGGGCCTCCAGGCGCTTGAGCGTGGCGCTCGCCGCCGCCGGCGTGATGCCCAGCGTGCGCGCGGCGGCGCTCAGCGAGCCCCCGCGCGCCGCATGCAGCAGCACCTGGAGGTCGGCGATATTTTCAATTTTCATTTGAAGGTGAAATCCTCTTCAACGATCTTATCAACTGCCGCTTGGATGCCTACAGTGCATCCCATCGACATCGCATCCCTTCCCAGGAGTCCCCATGAAAGCCGTCGGCTACCACCACAACCTGCCCATCGACGACCCCCGCGCGCTCGAGGACCTGGAACTGCCCGCCCCCCAGCCCGGGCCGCGCGACCTGCTGGTTCGGGTCAAGGCCGTGTCCGTGAACCCGGTCGACACCAAGGTGCGCCGCAACACCGCGCCGCCGGCCGGCCAGGCCAAGGTGCTGGGGTGGGACGCCGTCGGCATCGTCGAGGCGGTCGGGCCGCAGGCGCAGGGCTTCGCAGTCGGCGACCGGGTCTGGTACGCCGGCTCGATCACCCGCCCGGGCGCGAACAGCGAGCTGCACGCCGTCGACGCGCGCATCGTCTCGAAGGCGCCCGCCTCGGTCGCAGACGCCCAGGCCGCCGCCCTGCCGCTGACCGCGATCACCGCGTGGGAGCTGCTGTTCGACCGCCTGCGCGTGCCGCAGGGAGGCGGCGCCGGGCAGACGCTCCTGGTCGTCGGCGGCGCCGGCGGCGTCGGCTCGATCCTGATCCAGCTCGCGCGCCAGCTGACGCAGCTGCGCGTCGTGGCGACCGCCTCGCGCCCCGAGTCGCGCGAGTGGTGCCTCGCGCTCGGCGCGCACGCCGTGATCGACCATTCGCAACCGCTCGCCGAGGCGCTGAAGGCGGCAGGGCTAGGGCAGGTCGACTACGTGGCCTCGCTCACCCAGACGCCGCGGCACTACGCGCAGATCGTCGAGAGCCTGAAGCCGCAGGGCGCGCTGGGCGTGATCGACGACATGAAGGGCCTGGAGGTCGACCTGCTCAAGACCAAGGCGCTGTCGCTGCACTGGGAGCTCATGTTCACGCGGCCGATGTTCGAGACGCCCGACATCGCCGAGCAGGGCCGGCTGCTCGCGCAGGTCGCGGCGCTCGTCGACGCGGGCCGCCTGCGCACGACGGCCAATGCCGCCTTCGGCCGCATCACGGCCGCGAACCTCGCGCGCGCGCATGCGCTCGTGGAAAGCGGCAAGGCCGTCGGCAAGGTCGTGCTCGAAGGCTTCTGACGACGGCGCCCGCCTTCGGCCTCGACACGCAGACCTGGGGCGGCGTGGTGGGCGGCCTCGGCATCTCGGGCGGCAACGCGCAGCAGGACCACGACACCGCGCTCGCGGCGCTCGCGCCGCCGGCGTTCGAGGCGCTGCCCGGCTCCGGCCAGGCGATCGCGCTGCGCGCCGAGGACCTGCACGTGCAACGCTTCGGCGACGCGGCGATCGTGACCGGCGTGCGCGTGGGCGCGGTCGGGCCGACGGCAGGATCGACGTCCCCGGAGCCGCGCGTCCCATTCACGATGGTGTGGACGAAGGACGCCGACGGCTGGCGCCTGCGCCACGCGCACCTGTCGGCGCCCTTGCCCTGAAGCGCGGCGTGCCGCGTCCGGCCGCGCTCAGAGCGGGATGCGCGCCGTGTTCTTGATCTCGTCGATCGCCGCGTAGGTGCGCACCTCGCGCACGCCGGCCAGCGTCCAGACGGTCGATTCGATCAGCTCGTGGTAGCGCGCCATGTTGGGCACGCGCGTCTTCAGCAGGAAGTCGAAGTTGCCGGTGACCTCGTGGCATTCGACGATCTCCGGGCAGCGCTGCGTCGCGCCCTTGAGCGCGTGCGCGATCCCCGAGTGCGAGCCCGACACCCGCACCGCCGAGAACACGAGCAGGCCGGAATTGAACTTGGCCTCGTTGAGCACGGCGACGTAGCCGAGGATCACGCCCTTGCGGCAGAGTCGGGCGAGGCGCTCGCGCACCACGGCGGGCGTCAGGTCGAGCTCCTCGGCCAGGCGCGCGATGCTCAGGCGGCCGTCGGCCTGCAGCAGGCGCAGCAGGCCGGCGTCGATGGCGTCGATGCGCTGCTCGGTCGCGCCGCCGGGGCCGCCGAGGGCGCTGCTGCGGCTGCCGGGCTCGCCCTCGACGCCCGCGTGGGTGCGCGCCTCGCGCACCCCGGGCAGCTTGGCGATCTCGGACTCCACGAGCTCGCGACAGGCGTGCATGTCGGGTACGAGCACCTTCAGCAGGTAGTCGAAGGTGCCGGCGATCATGTGGCACTCCAGGATGGCCGGCCGTTCGCGCACCGCGGCCTCGAAGCGCTCCATCAGCTCGGAACTCATGCGCTCGAGCTGCACCTCCACGAAGGCGACCACCTCCATGCCCAGCTTCTCGCGGCTGAGGCGCGCCTGGTAGCCCAGGATCCAACCCTCGCGCTTCAGGCGCTTGACGCGCTCCAGCACCGCGGAGGGCGACAGGTTGACCTGCTCGGCGAGCTTCAGGTTGGAGATCCGTCCGTCGCGCTGCAGCACGTGGAGGATGCGGTTGTCGATCTTGTCGTTGGCGCTGCGCCGGGAGCGCTCGGAAGCGGAAGCGGAGGCGGTGGTGACTTGCATGTTCGACGGCTAGGGTGGATGGCTTGTCTCGTGACCCCGGGTCGGACGCCCGGTCGCGGACTCCATATGCACCCGCCGTGCCAGCTCGACGGCGGATCCGTGTAAAGCGCCGTTCCACCTCTGTAACCGGCCGTGCACGGCGGCGGGGGCCGGCGCCGGGCCGTGTGAAGTTCTACCCACGGCGCCGCCGCGGCGTGTATCGGTCCCCGCTCACGGCCCCGCGGCGGCGCTTGACCGCGGGGCGGCCGGGCCTCAACATCGGGCGCTTTCGTACGCGACAGCGCCCGCCAGAGGTGCCGTTCCCGCCGCTCCCTTGGATCCGATGCGACTGAAGTCCCTGCGCCGCGCAGCGCCCGTGCTGATCGCGGCGGCGACGCTCGCGCTCGTCGTGCTGTCGGCGAGCGTCGCCTACGTCTGGTCGGAGCGCCACGACTTCGCGCGCCTGGACGACTCCGTCTCGCACGAGCTCGACCTCTACGCCGCCGTGCTCGACATCGAGCTCGGCAAGCAGGCCGACCTGCCCGGCCTGATCGACCAGGACGACCGCATCGACGCGCTGGTGCACACGCCTGGCGCGGCCGACCTGCGGGCCCTCATCAACCGCAAGCTCACGCGCTTCGTCGCCCGTTCCGGCGCGCTGCAGGCCACCATCGTCGACGCCGACGCCCACGTGATCGCGAGCAGCGACTGGTACCGCGCCGGCGCCCGCCCCGGCGCGCCCGCGGCCAGCGG
>DASVLN010000655.1:0-3471 GCA_036384855.1 Burkholderiaceae bacterium
GGCGCCGCGACGGGCCGCGGGACGTCCGCCGGCGCCGGCGGATCCGGCCGCGACGGCGCGGTCATCGCCGTCACTCCTTGATCACGTGCCAGATGTTCTTGAAGTTGTCGCCGGACTTGTCGCCCGGCTTGGCGTCCTTGGAGAACGTGTACAGCGGCCAGCCCTTGTAGGCCCACTGGCGCGAGCCGTCCTCGCGCACGACGATCGTCCAGTCGCCCGCGGCCTCGTCCGAGGCGGCGGCCTTGAACGGCGGCCAGGCCTCGGCGCAGGGGCCATTGCAGGCGCTCTTGCCGCTGCCGGCAACGTCCTTGTCGAAGGTGTAGAGCGTGGCGCCGGTCGGCGTGACCAGCACGCCGTTGGCGGGTGCCGCGGGGGCGGCCTGCGCGGCGGCGGCCGCGAGGGTGCACAGCGCCGCGAGCGCGGCGACGAGGGTCCTGATCATGCGTGGTGCTCCTGTGGACGGGCCGCCGGCCGCGGACGGCGACGGCATCTTGCAGGGTGGACGTGAGACCTTGCCCGAGTCCCGCGTTGTACAGGATTTTCCGGGCCCGCGCTCGTACGCGTTTTCCACGTGCGTCGCGGCCCCCGGCTGTCAGCGCGGAGTAGGGAGCCCGGGGCTATCCTAGCGTTCACCGCGGCCCGCCCGAGGGGCGGCCGCCGACGACGACCATGCCGCCCCGCCGCCATCCGCGCGGCACGAGGCGGCCAACGGAGACAACGCCCATGACCGCCATCGACCCGTCCGCCGCGCCCGGCGCTCGCGCCTTCCTGGAGGCGCGCGACTTCCTGCTCCGGCACCGCGAGGACTACGCCACCGCGTACCGCGACTTCCGCTGGCCCGCGCTCGACACGTTCAACTGGGCGCTCGACTACTTCGACCCCTTCGCCCGCGGCAACGAGGCGCCGGCGCTGTGGATCGTCGACGAGTCCGGCGGCGAGGAGAAGGTGAGCTTCGACCGCATGGCGCGGCGCTCGTCGCAGCTCGCGAACTGGCTCCGCGGGCTCGGCGTCCGGCGCGGCGAGCGCGTGCTGCTGCTGATGCCCAACGAGGTGGCGTTGTGGGAGAGCATGCTCGCCTGCATGAAGCTCGGCGCCGTGATCGTGCCGACGACGACGCTCGTCGCCGCCGACGACCTCGCGGACCGCTTCGACCGCGGCGCCGTCAGGCACGTGATCGCCACCACGGCCGCCTGCGCCAAGTTCGACGAGTTTCCCGGCGCCTACACCCGCGTCGCGGTGCCCGAGGCGGGCGGCGAGCCGGTGCCCATGGGGTGGCACTCGATCGCCGAGTCGCTGTCCGCGCCCGAGGACTTCGCCGCCGACGCCCCGACGCGGGCGGACGACCCGCTGTTCCTCTACTTCACCTCGGGCACGACCTCGCGGCCCAAGCTCGTGCTGCACAGCCACCAGAGCTACCCCGTGGGGCACCTGTCGACGATGTACTGGATCGGCCTGAAGCCGGGCGACGTGCACTGGAACATCAGCTCGCCGGGCTGGGCCAAGCATGCGTGGAGCTGCTTCTTCGCGCCGTGGAACGCCGGCGCGACGATCTTCATCTACAACTACGCGCGCTTCAACGCGCCGGCCGCGCTGGACGTGCTCGTGCGCAACCGCGTCACCTCGCTGTGCGCGCCGCCGACCGTCTGGCGCATGCTGATGCAGCAGGACCTCGCCGCGTACCGGACCTCGCTGCGCGAGCTCGTGGGCGCGGGCGAGCCGCTCAATCCGGAGGTGATCGACATCGTGCGCCGCGCCTGGGGCATCACCATCCGCGACGGCTTCGGGCAGACCGAGACGACGGCGCAGGTCGGCAATCCGCCGGGGCAGCCCCTCAAGCCCGGCTCGATGGGCCGGCCCCTGCCCGGCTACGACGTCGCGCTGCTGGACGCCGACGGCCGGCCCGCCGACGAGGGCGAGATCGCGCTGACGCTCGCCCCGCGGCCGCTGGGCCTGATGCTGGGCTACCAGGACGACGACGCGCGGACCTCCGAGGCGATGCGCGACGGCCACTACCACACGGGCGACGTCGCCGTGCGCGACGCCGACGGCTACATCACCTACGTCGGCCGCGCCGACGACGTGTTCAAGGCCTCTGACTACCGCATCAGCCCGTTCGAGCTCGAGAGCGTGCTGATCGAGCACGAGGCCGTCGCCGAGGCCGCGGTCGTGCCCTCGCCGGACCCGATCCGCCTGGCCGTGCCCAAGGCCATCGTCGTCCTGCGCGCCGGCCACGCGCCGAGCCCCGAGCTCGCGCAGTCCATCCTCGCGTTCGCGCGCTCGCGCCTGGCGTCGTACAAGCGCATCCGCATCGTCGAGTTCCGCGAGCTGCCCAAGACGCTGTCGGGCAAGATCCGGCGCGTGGAGCTGCGCCTGCGCGAGAAGGGGCGCGCGCCCGGCGAGGCCTGGCCGCAGGAGTTCCGCGAGCCGGAGAAGACTTCGGAGTAAAAAGGCGGGATCGTCGATCCCGGCCGCGCGAGCCGCGCCCCACCCCGGAAAGGAAACGCATGCAGATCCGCAGACTCAACGCCGCCGACCAGGCCCTCGCGCGCGAGCTGTTCGTCACGATGGCCGGCGTGTTCGGCGAGGACAGCGACAAGCTGTCCGACGACTACCTCGCCCGCCTGCTGGCGCGCGACGGCTTCTGGGCGATCGCGGCGATCGACGGCGAGCAGGTCGTCGGCGGCCTCACCGCGCACACGCTGCCGATGACGGCCACCGAGACCTCGGTCGTCTTCCTCTACGACCTCGCCGTGCGGCGGGGACACCAGCGCCGCGGCGTCGGCCGGCTGCTGGTGCAGGCGCTGCGCGAGGCCGCGAAGGCCGCCGGCGCGAGCGAGGTCTTCGTCGGCGCCGACAACGCGGACGAACAGGCGCTCGGCTTCTACCGGGCGATGGGCGGCGAGGCGGCGCTCGCGACCTTCTTCTCGTTCCCGCTGCACAAGGCCTGAGGGGCCCCGCGCGCCGATGCCCGCATGCCGGGGTGGGGTATCGCGGCCGCGCGGCGACGCCGTCTCTTACAGTGCCGGCTTTCGAACGCAAGCGGAGCGAACATGAGACTCAGTGGCAAGACCCTCCGCCGGGCGGCGGCGTCCGCGGCGGCGGCCGTCCTCGTCGCCGGCGCGCCGGCCGCGCATGCCGATCGCCAGTGGCACTGGCAGTTCGGCGGCGCCGACGGCCTCGAGGCCTCGGGCACCTTCATCACCGGCAACACGCCCGATGCGTCGGGCTTCTACCTCATCACCGCGATCTCGGGCGAGCGCGACGGCGTGGCCATCACCGGCCTGCAGGCGGCTGGCACGGCGATCCCCGGCAACGAGCCCTACGCCGTGGACGACCTGGTCTCGCCGACCGGCCCGCAGCTGACGGGCAACGGCTTCGGCTTCACGACCGCGGACGGCAACGCGAGCAATCCGTTCTGGGCGGACTTCGACACGCCGGCCGACTATCTCGAGTTCCGCTCGTTCGGCCCGG